>NC_013892.1:1810927-2112749 GCF_000027225.1 Xenorhabdus bovienii SS-2004 | reverse complement strand
CTTATCGCGGTGCAATGTCACTTGAGCAACGCCCTGCTCATCTGTTGTAGTCATTTGCTGCAACAACGTACTGGCTGCATCAGCCGACCAAAAAACAGGGATCCCTTTGCCTAATGAATTACCATTAGAATCCGTTAGCGTGATGGAATAAGTGACACTGTTACCTGCAATGATTTTATTCGATGTTACGTCGATAGCGTTTTCAGCATCCTTGGGTTTCGCCGTTTTACTATTTCCAGTCAACGTCAGTTCGGCTTGCTGTTTAACCCCAGTACCACCAATCTCTGCAATAAGTTGCGTATCCCCTGCAATCTTGCCTTTAATATCAGCAATATAAATACCATACTCAATTTCTTTAAATACCGGAGCGTCGGTTATCTGTAAATCGGACGTGGATCTCATTGCGATCTTATCCTGCAATCCCGTCAGCAAATTATCATGCTCATCTCTGGCAATGACTTTAACCTGAACAATATCCTCATCTGTGACCGCTATAGATTTGGAAACCTCTAATGAGGATTTATCGCCAGAAACACCGCCCGCAATAAACGTTACCGGGTTATCTGCTGTCTTTTGACCGCTGCCCAGCACCGCAGTAACTCGTGCATTCCCTGCCTGCCTGCTCGATAGCGTAATTTCAGCGATGCCCTTCTCGTTGGTCGGACTCAATGGTGAAGACAACGTACCCAATGAAGTCTGCCAGCCAACGTAAACACCAGGCAACGCGGTATTGCCGTTACTGTCTTTCACCTGAGCCTGAATCGTAACGTTTTCCAGACCATCAGCTTGAAGTGCTGTTGTCCTCAGTACGGTCACGGTATCGATTTCGGCTGTCGTCTGATTTGCGACAAAACCCAGAGAATCACTAAATTCGAGCGACCCAAGCCGGGCATCAATAGGAAATGTTCCTTCCTGCTTACCGGCAATGAGCACAGTGTAAATACCCGGTTCTGACTCCTGCTGATTGTGGAATGTGATACTGCTGTTATTCGATGAAGAGTAAGCTATTTTCTGGTTATAGCCCGGAACCGGGTTACCATACTTATCTTTCAATACCAGTATCGCTTGTGCCTTACTTGAGCCATCCGCAACAATAGATTGATTTACTAATTTAAAACTACTGTTAATTTGGAAATCATCTTGGTTAACGTTATTTTCACCCAGTTTAATCGCGGTAAAAGTGACCTTCAGATCCGTTTTACCTTTATTCTGGAGTACCGCTTCAATCGTCGTCGTGCCTGCCCGTGTGCCTGAGATGACATTACGTGCTTCTCCTGCATCATTGGTATCACTGACATTGTCACGCAGTTTATTCTTCGCGGATAACGAGTGCCAAGTCACAGGGATGCCTTTCAACGGGTTCTGATTGGCGTCAACCACTTTCGCAATCAGCGTGATACTGTCCTGATCATCAGCAACGGCTTGCATCTTATTGCCCTCGCTGGCCAATGTGACAACCGCCGTCTGCTGATCTGCGACAATCGTTATCTCTGTGCTAACCTCCTTGCCATTGGACAAGCTTGCCCATACCTTTATATCTCCTGCTTTATCCGCTTCCAATTCTGTGCTTGCTTTGCCATTCTCATCTGTGATGCTTGTAGACGTAACATGGGCATCAGGGCTGTCAGTTCTCCAGCGGACTTCTACGCCCGGAAGAGGGTTACCAAATTGATCGGTAATTCTGGTGCTAATTTCTGTCTTACTGCCAGGACTGGCCACATGTTGCAATCCTTGCGACAAGTCAGTCACTTCACCATTATCAGGATCGGCTTTGAATAAAATAGGCGTCGAAGTGCCGGAAGTTGCATTCGTACTGGCCGTGATTTGCACCTCATAGGCTTTTTTACTGGTAATGGTCGTACGGGCAATCCCATTTTCATCAGTAAAAGATTGTGATTGATGAATTTCAACCGAATTGCTATCACGATTTGATTTCCAGTCAACGGCCACTGATTGCAGCGGGTTTCCATTCTCATCAGTCACAACAGCATTCACAGTCACCGATGTTTTACCGTCAGCAACGTACAGGTCACTTTCTGTCTTCACTTCTTTGATTAATGCCGTAGCCTTGTGCCCCACTAACTCCGTTTTTCTCTGAGTCTGATTTTGGTTATGATTCACCGTTCCCGTCACCATGACGGTTCCGGATTTCAAACTGGTCATCGTTGTTTGTGCAATTCCCTGCTCATCCGTTATGACTTCCTGCGTTGCAATGACCGCCTGATTATCAGCCTCGAAAATAACCTTGATATTCGAAACAGGGTTTCCTTGTTTATCCGTCACTTTTGCCGTAATAGTCTGTTTTGTCTGACCATCCGCAACAGACAATGCGGGAGTAATGATCAAGTCACTGTTTTGAATAGAGGCGGTATCACTATCTGCAACAAAAATAACCTCAGCTTGAGTGACATGTTCTCCCACCGTGATATTAATCAGTTTGGAACCGGCTACCTCGCTTTTCACAGGCATCGTAATTCTGCCGTTCTTATCGGTGATCGCGCTTTTGCCAATGTCTACATCGTCATCACTACTGAACTTCACCTCATAATCGGGAACAGGATTACCAAACTCATCATTAACAACCAGTTGTATCCGATTTTCGCTCTGACCATCCGCTTTTGCTGAATTTTGTTCAATAGTGAGTTGATTCTCACTGATATGAGCGGTTTTAACATCAGCTTTGACCGTTATTTTAGTCGCTGCAAGCGCCTGATTTCTCACGGAAGGCGTCAGTGTCAATGTTTCAGTTCGTGTACCTGCCGTTACGGTGACAACATATTGCCCAACCGCAATACGTTGGAAATCAGAAACCTGACTGGAATGAGAATCGCGGGTTTTATGACTGGATTCAATCTTAAGTGTTATTTCCTCGACATTAACATCAACCGGTTGATTCATTTTATCTTTGATGGTTAATGTCAGTTTTTGCGTACTTTTCCCCTCTGCCGCCAATTCACTTATTTCTGGTGAAAATAAGCTATTAGCCGTATTGATTGCAGCGGATGAAACAATAACCTGCATATGCACAGAATTAGAACGATTGCCTTTTTTATCAATAGCAACGGCAGAAACAGAATAGGTATTTTTGACCTTATGATCATCCGTCGCAGCCACAGAGGTGGGATCGGCATGACTGTATTGATAATCTGGCAACAAAATACGGTAATGACCGCCGTCATTTTCAATCTTGCCACCACTGGCCGTTAATTCAGCAAGTTCCCAATCAATGCGTTCAAGGCCATATTTGGCAGAAACCGAAATATTCAGCGGTTTTTCTTCACCGGCATAGCCGCTGATTGTTTGATCCAAGTGAAACCAGATGACCTCTTTTTTCTGATATTCCAGAACGATATGGTTATTACGGTCAACCAATCCGTAGCGGTTATTGGCTAATGATCGTAACCGTGAGACGGCATCAGAGGATATTTGCTGGAGCCACGGTACCCCGAACTGATAATTTATCTGCAAATTTAATCTATCATCATTTTTTCCCGATTTTCCCTGCCTCTTTTCAGCGCCAATGGTGATTAGGGGTACAGGGGTATAAGTCAAACCGGCAGTAAATGCATGAGGTTGGCTCTGACGATTTTCTTTACCAAATAAAGCAACCTGATCACCATAATATTGTTCATAAGCCAATTTTGCGCCTAACTGCGGATACTGAGGCAAATAACCTTCGGCGCGAATATCCCAACCATTGGCTGGCCGTTCTTGGTAATCTTCAAAATCGGGAGAATCTTTCCACCCTGACAACCTGAAATAACTATTTGCGCTCAATTTCAAATAATCGCGCCAATATTCAACCCCCAAACCTGCACGAGTATGACGACGAGACAAATCATAATCAAAGAAAGTATTGCTGCCTAACATATAATCCGGCTCAAAATGACGCCAGCCAATACCCAAATTGGCCTGAGTCCGGTTATCCGTCCGGTGCAGACTCGTTTGGTTAAAAACAAGGTTTTCTTTTTGATCCCACAGAGGGAAAAGCAGATCAAATTGGGAACCTTTTAACGAAAAGTTCTTATCGGTATTTAGCTGAATACGGGCATGACCAAATTGCCTGAACCATTGTTCAATATCGGCATTCACTTTACGGGTAGCCACAGAACGAGCCAGCTCAACAGCGGAGTCGCGATTAGGATTATTCTGTAAAAACCGCCCAGCCTGTGTTGCAATATTCGCGAATTGGTTTTCCTTGATCTGTGATTCATTTTGATGATTCGGTGAATTCAGCCATTTATTTTTAGGCGGAATAAGCAGCTTGCTTCCTACTGTTAATGGCATGTCATTCTCAGCAGAAACAAAATACAGATTATTTTCTTTTATTTCATTGACTGTCGAATCATATTTTTTGGCAATATATTCCAACGATTCATTCTTCTGAATAATATGCCATCGGCTGTCAAAATCAGAAGGTATACTCTGAATTTCATTATCAGCACGTGCAGATATAACTGGCACCATGCTACCCGCAATGGGAAAAAACGATTGTAATACAATATTAAACCATGCAACACGACGAATAAAAACGCCTTGTTTCAGGATGCTATTTTTTCTATATTCTTTATCCATAATTAGACCAATATTAATTATCCTTGAGAATGTATTTTTTGAGCATTTAAGAAATAAATATAAATTTATCCATAAAAAATAGCATATAAACTAAATGAATAAATCTGACAAAATTTGAACTAATAAAGATACACTAAACAAATAGAATGTGGAATTTGCAATTAAAAATTAAAATAAAAAAACAAATAAAAATGAGAAAATTCAGATTATTCTCACTAAAAACAATCCAATACTATTCAGGGTGCAAATGATATTAGATATATATAGATATAGATATAGATATACTAACGGACTATCACAATCTATCGGGAATGATGCCATGCACGAAACCGACTATTCTATTCAGTCAATCGTCAGGACAGAGCGGGACTAAAACCTAGATTTTCCAAAAGCCCTATCATGGCACAATATGGATTACGGCTGTAGCATTATGATGTTGAATCGGGTGTTGCCCTCGACCATTGTGCCGCCGAAAGCAAAGGTAAGGAAGGCTCGGTTGCCAGGCAATTGATTAAATGACTTGCTCTTGATGGTGCACTTGTCACCATGGATGCCCTACATTGTCAGAAAGAAACCCTTGGGTTGATTAACCAACGAGGCGGGGATTTTATTGTTGGCCTCAAAGGTAATCAAAAAAATTCTATGAGTTTGTTAAACCGCATTTTGCTGCACCTTATGACCACGATAAACGGGCTGAATTTACAGAGAAAAATAGCAGTCATGGACGGAAAGAATTCCGTCATGTCATGCAAATCCGTGCTGCATTACCTGAGCAACTTCAGCAACAGTGGCCTTCAATACAAAGTGTGATTGAAGTCGTCAGTAAACGAAGTGTGAAAGATCAACCTTCCTGCCGTGATTCACGCTGGTATGTCAGCTCTCTCCCGTTAGATGCGGAAATTGCCGCCAAGACAATAAGAAGGCACTGGTCGGTGGAAAACAAGCTGCATTGGGTATTGGATGTCACTTTTAGGGAAGACGCTCTATCACTCAAAGACCCTGATGGCGCGGCACAAATGGTGCTTTTTAACCGAATGGCGTTAAATGTGATTAAATAAAATAATATTTAGAAACAGCATCACCCTTTAAATAAAAAACAACATACCTGTAATAGCGGGAATTTCTTTAAATAAAACAAAAATTCCCGCTCTGGCTCTCATCAGGCTATTAAAGATCTTTTAAAAATTCAGCCAGAATCGGGTTAAAAATATCTGGTGCTTCCCAGAATGGCGCATGATCAACACCGGACAAGTTAAACACCTGACCTTGCCAAAGGTTTCTATAATTTAATCCATTAATATAATCGTGATTAATGAAAGGATCACCGACACCATTGACGATAGCCAAAGGAACTTCACTGGTTTCAGCCAATAATTTCTGATCTGTCGCCTGAGGGGAAATAAAAGCTTCAAACATATATTGCCGAGCTAACCCGTCTGTTCTTGCCACGGCTTCTATCATAAACGGTTCATGAGGTGCATTGACGCCGTTTGTCTCACAGGCAAAGTTTCTGACATCCTCGTCAGTAAATTCCGCTTTACCGGTCAGTCTCATCTGCTTGCTCTGACAAAAACCACGGGCTATATTCTCTTTCCCAACGGCCACTGGCGGCGTGCCACAAATCATCAGCCCGATCATTTTAGGATTCAGTGCCAGCATTTCCAACCCAATATGCCCCCCGAGTGACCAGCCAAAGACTACGACTTTATCAATGTCCATCTTATCCAGTACTTCCATGATGGTGCGGGCATAACCGGGCATTGAGTATGCTTCACGCGGATCGCTGGCGTCAGAAGATTTACCGTGGCCGGGTAAATCCAATGCCAGAACCCGATAGTCCCCTTTTAAATATTCAATTTGATGACGAAAAATTTCTTTACAGCTTGAATTACCATGTATCAGGAGCACTGGCAGCCCACTTCCACCAGTATCGAGAACTGAAATATTGGCATAACGGGTCTGAATATCATCATGTGTAGCAACCATTATTCTATCTCCTCAAGGATCAATCACAGATTAATTGCTAAATTAGAAAATATGTTACCGGAGTAATGATTTCCATATTAATATATAATTTATTTATATCATTAAAAATGGTTTTTAATGGGGGCTCTAAAAACTCCCCCACTGACAGTAGCGATACATGAAAGAGGCAATTTTATTCCCATTCATTGGCTTAAAAATCTTGATTACTTGATTACATCGGATAATAAACTATACCATGCCAGCTTTAATACTTTAACTGCCCTAAATCTTAATTTTTCATGAAAATCACTGTTATAATCTAGTAAATAAAATAATATATTAGGAAATTAACTTATCATGAAAAATTAAAATATTTATTAAAATTGCAAAATAAAATAAAATAAAATAAAATAAAATAAAATAATTTAATTAAAAATAAACATAATGTTCTGATTGAGTTTTTACAATCAACTTAAATATGGATTTACAACTAAAAAGGATATTTAAAAGCTTAAAATATCCTTTGATAATTTTTATCAACAAAAATTATCTTTTGACTTATTTGAATATCTAATGATTAAAATAATATTATTCAGCATATACGCAATTAACTTGAAGATGCGGGTTTTAAAATCTGGAAGTTATCAGTCAACCGAGTGGTGAGTTCTTTCGCTTTTTCTGGCAATGTGACATGAAAAAAGTGGCGCAGCGTTTCACGGAATGTTTTGGTATCCGGAAAATAGACATTGTTTCGTACCTGCTCATTCACATACTTCCATAATCGCTCAATCGGGTTGAGATTAGGGCTGTAAGGCGGCAGGTAGTGCAACTCAATATTCAAAACCTCGGCAAAAAATTGGACGACTCCGGAACGGTGATAACCCGCACCATCCAGAATAATGTGGATTTTTTGCGAAAGTGGATAGGTTTCCCGGATTGAGCCGAAAAAAAGGACGACATTTTTCGCGTTAATCGTCGGATATTCACGAACAATAGTCTCTTCAATCCGTTGTAAATTAAGGGCACCCATGATGTTGAGTCGAGTACGACTGCCTGTGGTTTCAACCACTTTGACGTGCTTCCGCCCGCTCTTCATCCAGCCATAACTTAATTTTGTGGACAGGGTCGGGTGAACCGCATCAATAAATAAAATAGGCGCATTCTGGCCACATTCTTCTTTCAGCGCGTTGTAGGTTTCAATAAACTGTTGCTGTTTATCCGCATCAAATTTATGCGGAGCACCCATTGGCTTCTTGTAGCTGAAACCTTGACGGTGAAGCCATTTCGTCATTCCTGCGACAGTGAAAGTCACCTGCCATCGTGCCCGAACATAGGCCACAATTTGTGCGGTAGTGTGCATCAAATTTGCCATCAGATACTCAACTAATTCTGTTGTTTGTTCGGCAGACAAACGGCTTTCAGAGCCCCCATTTTCAGGGGCGAGTTTTTCCTCAGAGAAGTAATCTTTCAGATGGCGGCTCACCGTACTTTCATGGATCCGCAAAGCCTGAGCAATCATCTGGGCAGTCCAGCCTTCTGAGGCCAAAAGCACGGCCTTGATGCGGTCACGTACTCGTCCATCGCGAGTCGTATCATGCATCAATTCGAGGGCGTCTTTTTGGGCATCTGTTAGATTAATTTTCATGGGCGCAATCATGATCTGATACAAATGAAAAATCAAGCATCTTCAATGACGACGGGTATATATATCAATATATTAAAAAATTAAAATAAAAATTTCTTTCATTTAACTCAGTGATTATTTACTGAATGTCATATAAATTTGTAGGTGAAATAAATTAATCGTAAGTTGATTTATTGTAAATATGATGCCAAATTATGTTTTGCGAGGATTATCTCGTAATATTAAAATCATTTAATTAATAAAACACAACAACTCTATATTATGGAGGCTATATGAATAGTTCTATAAAATCCGGTGTTCGTCCTGATGCCTTAAAATCCGGTGTTCGCCCCGATGCTTTGAAAACAGGTGTTCGTTCTGACGCTCTAAAAACAGGTGTTCGTCCCGACGCTTTGAAAACAGGTGTTCGTCCTGATGCTATTATTGACTAAATCAATAATTAGTTATGTAAGCCAGCTTATAGCTGGCTTATTGTCTATATTCAAAACATTCACAAACGAAATGGATAAAAATATGACAATTGATTTTCACAAAGAAGTTTGGGAAGGATTTGATCAAAAAACAAATTATGGAAAGACACCTTTTCTTTTCCAGTCAGTTCTTCCTTTAAATGAGGGGTTTTCCAATCATGAAACTGTTAAAGATGCATTTTATAATTTATGCAGTAAATCTAATTTACTAAAAACTGATTGCCGCTTGCGTATCTATGATGGTGAAAAACGTCGTGATGATCTTGTCGAAAAATTATCATCTGAAACCATATTATCGGATGAAACGTTGACACATTTCATGCAACGATTAAGTGGAAAAGAGCGTTTCAGTTTAGTGATTAATAACCTTGAGCAATCTTGTCCAAAGCTAGCAGCTGATTTCGGCTTATTTGCGCAATCTTTCTTTGCTTATAAAGGTATTCCTATTGGTGGAATAGAACAAGCAACTTTTTGTGGCAATTATTCTGGTACTGCTTTTGGTATACACGAAGGTTTTGAACATGCATTTTTGTGTCATTTAGGACCGGGTATTAAGTATTTTTATTGTTGGTCAAGAGAACTTTATTTGGAAATAACTGGCTCACGCGAACCCACGTTCTCAGATTCAGAACTATATGATAAATTAATAGAAAAAGGAACGCTTTATATACTTAAGCCGGGTGATGCCTTGTATTTACCAGCATCAGTTTATCATGTCGGTCGTCAAGAAGAATTTTCGGTATCAATTGCACTGCCATTTTATACTTATCCATTGTCGCGTTTTATGGCATTAAAAATACTTCCTGCTCTCAGTGAACAATCGCTTCCCTTTGATCAAGAAGGCATGTCAGAATTAATTAAATTTGATAATAATCAATTTGATATAGAACCACTCTCAACTCTTTTAACAGAAACAATAAATAAATGGTTCCAACAAGATCTACCGAAATACTTACACTATTACTGGCATCGACTTCGTAGTAACGGAGGATGGGAACTACCTACGACTATAAGTGCAGATCCATTAAAGGAACCCGAACATCAAAATGATTTAATCATTAATCCTGATTCTCAAGTATCATTACAGGCTCCATTTATTGTTAGTTACGAGCATGGATTAAATTGTTCTTCTGATGAAATTCGCGTATTTATTGCAACAAAAAGTGTAATATTACCTGCCAGTTCTGAGACTTTAAAGCTTTTGGATACACTTAATACTCGACAACCCATTACAATACATTCTGAAGATGTTTATACCTCACTGAAAATATTAATAGGCACAGGTGGTTTATTCTGTCATTAATTAATAAGGAATAAAAAATGTATAGAAATTTCCCAGCATTAGTGGATGATTATCTGAATAAAAATATTTCTACTGCAAATTTAATTAATAGTATTATTAGTGAAGGAAAAGCAAAAATTGATGGAAATGAGCTAATTGATAAACATTTAGATCCTATGATTACAATTATTTATAATCAAATTAAAGATCTCATAAACCCATCAAATCTTAGTCAGGAAGAAGCAAAATTATATATTGGTGAGCTTTCTGTATTTGCTCGTTACAATTCCACTATGTTATTAAGAGCAGCCGATAATATTCGTGGTTTTTGTCCTGAGTTTGCTCAAGAATTAACACGAAACTTTTTGGAAGAAGGTGGAGAACGAGGAAAGTTACCTGCCCACTATGTTGTTTTTAGCGGAGCACTCATTGCGGACGTAAATTTTAGAGTGAATGGCTGGATGCCACGGACTTCTTCAACACGTGCTCTTATTTCTTTAATCGACATACTTACGTGGTCTCATTGCCCTTCAACGGTACTGGGCATGTATTATGCAACCGAAGCTATTGCTATCGCGGAAACTCTACTTTTACAAGATATTACCAATCGTCTAGGACAAATTACTGGTCGAGGAACAGGAAATTCATTAAAAAAACTTGATTTTTATTATCGAATGCACTTGGATGAAACTCATAGCGCTGCAACTGATAATGTAGCAGTTGAACGCGGGCATCAAGAAGGTATTGCTAGATTCATCAGGGATGCAGATCTATTCCATTTTCAGCAACCCCAGATTGTGGATGGCTTCCTTCAAATGCTTACTCCTTTTGTTGATCAGTGGGTTGAGATTCATCATTTAACCCGAACAGATCACTGTTACAGTCATTAACATTTTAGGGTAATTATATGAAAAAAATTGAATTTTCTGGTGGGTGTCTTTGTGGTCATATCCGATTTATAGCGACAGGTGAGGCTGGTAATCCTCATACATGTTCTTGCTCTATGTGCCAGCAACATTCTGGGGCATTGACTCTATGTTGGATTGAATTTCCGAAAGCCGCAGTCCACTGGAATGGGCCGGGTGGCGTTCCCTCTGTATTTCGTTCTTCCGACTATTCTAGTCGTGCTTTTTGCTCACAATGTGGAAGTTCTCTAGGAGCAATAGACGATGGCCCAACAGTCGGACTGCTATTAGGTAATTTTGATAGTAAAAACAAAAAAAACCTTCGCCCAGTTTCACATTCATTTATATCGTCACGCCCCCGTTGGTGGAAAATCGATACTCAATCCTAATAGAGAGAAAAGCAAATGTTGAATTCTCCAATATTATATAAAGCGGCGATGATTCGCCGCATACGCACTTTTCTTGATTCTCAGAAATTTATTGAAATTATGACTCCCGTTATGCGCCGTTATTCTGGTGATGACTCTCGTCCACGACTCTCGCTACATAATGGAGGTTGGCTAAGAGAGTCTTCGGCTTTTGCCTTACGCTACAATCTTCAATTCTATGATCGTATCTATGAAATAGGTCCTAGTTTCCGGCCTGATACAGTGGATGATACACACCTACCAGAATTTACAATGCTTGATTTATATAAAAAAGATTCTACTCTTGATGAAATGCTTCAACTTGCACAATCAATAATAGAAATATTTTATCAAGGGAAAATAAGTGTATTATCGTTTTCTGATCATCTTAAGCAACGGTTTTTAGTTGACTTTTTTGAAGATTGTTCCGCTCCCGAAATATTTATTGATTGTTTACGAGAAATGTATTGTGACAAAAAAACTCCCCCGCTAAATCTAATTGATCGCTATATTATTGAGAATATTGAACCTCTATCACAACAATGCTGTATTATCGTAACGGATTTTCCTTTGCTCACCGAGATACGAGCAAAGAAAAGAACAGGAACAAAAGGAATCGTCGAGCGTTTCGAAATTTTGATTGATGGGATCGAAATTGTTCATGGTTATACTGACGAAGATGATGTAGAGCGTTTTGAAACTCAGGCTCGGAAACGTAACATGTTTGGGTCTGAAGATGAGGTGATGTGTACCATGATGAGAAATAAATTGGTATCTCCTTCCAGCGCTGGATTTGCTATTGGTATAGAAAGATTATGTCAAGTTGCATTAGGAGAAAAACAAATATCTGCATTTGCAACTTCGCGTCCGTTTTCTCCTTTTTAATTTTCAAATAACGAAATATTTATCGGAAATCATTATATGGTGACATTCAATGAATGGTTTATTATGGCCTTTTCTATCGCATTGGTTTTAATCGTTCCTGGGCCAACAAATACTTTACTTTTATCAGCTGGGTTACAGCAAGGGTTAAGTAAATCTCTTATTCTCGTTATTGCCGAAGCCATAGGATATACAGTGGCTATTGCAATTTGGGGATTTTTTTTGCTATCTCTGACACAGACGTTGTCTTGGATATACCAGTTTGTGAAGCTATTGTCCGCGATTTATATATTGTGGCTAGCTTTTAAATTATGGATGTATAGCTTAAAAATAGATTATTTTACAGATAATCAGATGAATTTAATAAATATTTCCGCCCATAAAAGTACAAATTTCCTTGATGTTATGGTAGCCACATTTTTGAATCCAAAAGCCTTATTATTCGTAAGTACTTTTATTCCGATAAGCACTTTTAAATCTATGAATACTTTTTTTCCTATGCTTGGTATTTTTTTGTTAATCTTAGTACCAATAGGTACATTATGGATATCTATCGGAAGCTTAATTCATTCCTATAAATACTTACGTAGATTTACTGCCATTTTTCTGCGGATATCATCCGTAATTCTGATACTATTTTCATTCTCGTTAACTTATTCAGGAATAGCAAAGGCTGAAAGTTCACTGGTTTTGTACAATTGGCAAAGTTATACAAGTCCAGAGATGCTCCAAAAATTCAAAAAAGAGCATAATATCAGCATTACTCTATTAGAATACAAATCAAATGAAGAAGCATTAGAAAGCATTCAGCTTGGAAAAATTAATGCTGACCTTGCTGTTGTAGCGGATAATTTTTTGCTTCACTGGATAAACGCCGGACTTCTGCAACCTATTAATGTTCAGTCAATGACAAATTTCAAAAATATTACCCCCCGATGGCGCTCATCTCCTGCTGATCCGCAACGGACTTATGGTATTCCTTGGTCTTGGGGCGTTGTTGGCACTGTCGTCCATACAGATGTTCACGATGGTGATATTAATACATGGAAGGTTGTTTTAGAACCGCCAACATCATTATTTGGTACTATTAATGTGGGTTCAGACATGAATGATCTTATTTATGCGGCCATTCGCTATCATGGGGGTAAAATATGTGACTCAAATCCTAAATTACTTGAAAAAGTTAAGAAGACCTTACTTGAAGCAAAAAAACATTGGGCCGCAATGGAATATGGTAGTGTCAATATGATGGCTTCGGGAAAATTTAAAGCAGGTATTGACTGGAATGGTGCAGCGTTGCGTCAACGTAGAATTAACTCTCATATTCAGTTTGGCTTTCCGCGTGAAGGTGTATTAATATTCAGTGATAATCTTGTCATTCTTAAAAGATCGAAAAATTATGAAAATGCCAGATTATTTCTTAATTTTATTATGCAACCTGAGAATGCCGCATTGAATTCTGCATTTCATGGCTATGACAGTACCATAGAAGGGGCTGATAAATTTTTACCCTCATGGATGAAAAATGCACTTGAACTTAAAATTCCTGAACATGTATTAAAAAATTCAGATCATTCGATCATGTGCCCACCTTTTGTTCAAAAAAAGTATCTTAATATCTGGCAACAGCTTTTAAAATAAGTTTATTGTTGTTTCCGTGACAGTGTCACCCATATTAATTAAACCGGACGTCTTGCCATTAGCGGCACATTTTTTCGTTTTCTGGTTCGGTGTGCTTTCCAATATTACCCCGCCGCCGGCAGCGACGGCTTCGATGGAGATTGGAAGCAGGGCGAGATCTCACATTTTGATGGGGTTATTTATGTTAAATAAAAATCAGGGCGTGACTTTTTATAAGCATTTCTATTATTAAAACAGTAAGATCACATTATTCCATAAACAGTGATCTTAATAATGAGTATTTTTAACTTTATCAGGAAGATAGATGACCCACGTTCTGACATCAATAAAAAACATGAGCTAATGGATGTGATTTTCTTAGCCTTTTCTGCTGTGTTATGTGGGGCTTCTGGTTGGAAATCGATTCAAGAATTTGGTGAGTTACAAATCGAATGGCTTAAAGAGTGTTTGAAGCCTTGCATGTGGTCAGTGCTTATGATGTTGAATCGGGTGTTGCCCTCGGCCATTGTGCCGCCGAAAGCAAAGGTAAGGAAGGCTAGGTTGCCAGGCAATTGATTAAATGACTTGCTCTTGATGGTGCACTTGTCACCATGGATGCCCTACATTGTCAGAAAGAAACCCTTGGGTTGATTAACCAACGAGGCGGGGATTTTATTGTTGGCCTCAAAGGCAATCAAAAAAAATTCTATGAGTTTGTTAAACCGCATTTTGCTGCACCTTATGACCACGATGAACGGGCTGAATTTACAGAGAAAAATAGCAGTCATGGACGGAAAGAATTCCGTCATGTCATGCAAATCCGTGCTGCATTACCTGAGCAACTTCAGCAACAGTGGCCTTCAATACAAAGTGTGATTGAAATCGTCAGTAAACGAAGTGTGAAAGGTCAACCTTCCTGCCGTGATTCACGCTGGTATGTCAGCTCTCTCCCGTTAGATGCGGAAATTGCCGCCAAGGCAATAAGAAGGCACTGGTCGGTGGAAAACAAGCTGCATTGGGTATTTTCGGGAAGACGCTCTATCACTCAAAGACCCTGATGGCGCGGCACAAATGGCGCTTTTTAACCCAATGGCGTTAAATGTGATTAAATAAAATAATATTTAGAAACAGCATCACCCTTTAAATAAAAAACAACATACCTGTAATAGCGGGAATTTCTTTAAATAAAACAAAAAATTCCCGCTCTGGCTCTCATCAGGCTATTAAAGATCTTTTAAAAATTCAGCCAGAATCGGGTTAAAAATATCTGGTGCTTCCCAGAATGGCGCATGATCAACGCCGGCCAAGTTAAACACCTGGCCTTGCCAAAGGTTTCTATAATTTAATCCATTAATATAATCGTGATTAATGAAAGGATCACCGACACCATTGACGATAGCCAAAGGAACTTCACTGGTTTCAGCCAATAATTTCTGATCTGTCGCCTGAGGGGAAATAAAAGCTTCAAACATATATTGCCGAGCTAACCCGTCTGTTCTTGCCACGGCTTCTATCATAAACGGTTCATGAGGTGCATTGACGCCGTTTGTCTCACAGGCAAAGTTTCTGACATCCTCGTCAGTAAATTCCGCTTTACCGGTCAGTCTCATCTGTTTGCTCTGACAAAAACCACGGGCTATATTCTCTTTCCCAACGGCCACTGGCGGCGTGCCACAAATCATCAGCCCGATCATTTTAGGATTCAGTGCCAGCATTTCCAACCCAATATGCCCCCCGAGTGACCAGCCAAAGACTACGACTTTATCAATGTCCATCTTATCCAGTACTTCCATGATGGTGCGGGCATAACCGGGCATTGAGTATGCTTCACGCGGATCGCTGGCGTCAGAAGATTTACCGTGGCCGGGTAAATCCAATGCCAGAACCCGATAGTCCCCTTTTAAATATTCAATTTGATGACGAAAAATTTCTTTACAGCTTGAATTACCATGTATCAGGAGCACTGGCAGCCCACTTCCACCAGTATCGAGAACTGAAATATTGGCATAACGGGTCTGAATATCATCATGTGTAGCAACCATTATTCTATCTCCTCAAGGATCAATCACAGATTAATTGCTAAATTAGAAAATATGTTACCGGAGTAATGATTTCCATATTAATCTTTACAAGATATTACCAATCGTCTAGGACAAATTACTGGTCAAGGAACAGAGGATTCATTAAAAAAACTTGATCTTTATCATCAAATGAACTTGGATGAAACTCATCACGCTGCAACTGATAATGTAGCAGTTTAAAGCGGGCATCAAGAAGGTATTGCTCGATTCATCATTTAACCCGAACAGATCACTGTTACAGTCATTAACATTCTAGGGTAATTATATGAAAAAAACTAAACTTTCTAGCCCCGTCTATAGGGGCAATGACCCAGTTAAAATCTGATATCTCTGTGGTATCTAACCCTTCACCTTGAACACATCTGCTCACTGTTAATTTCATTCTGGAGAGCTGCTAAGTTAGTTTCCAATTTATAAACCACCGCATAAGTCTGTAAAGCTTCCAGTCACGAATGAAGCTTCGTCACTAAGTAGCCAAAGAATCGCATTTGCAACCTCTTCAGGCGTTCCACCTCTTTGCATCGGGAAATTCTTGGCAATACGATCAACTCTAGAAGGTTCGCCTCCATCAGCATGGATATCGGTGTAAATGCCTCCCGGACGAACGCAGTTGACTCGTATGCCGTCAGCGGCGACTTCTTTAGATAATCCTGTAGTAAAGGTATCAACTGCACCTTTCGACGCAGCATAATCAATGTATTCGAAAGGTGAGCCACTTTTCGATGCACCTGATGAAACGTTAACAATTGAACCTCCAGAGCCTCCTCTAGAAATCGACATACGCTTAATCGCCTCAGAAGAGCAATAAAAATGACTCATTACATTGGTCAATAGTACTTGTTGAAATCGTTCCCCATCCATATCAATTAAGGGCATTTTTTGTTTTAAGATCCCAACATTATTGACAAGGTGAGTAATACTTCCTAACTGAGTATCAATGTCGTCGAACATTTTTTTTACTTGATGCTCATTGGAAACGTCAGCACGTACAGTGATACATTTGGCACCCAGATTTAGAATCTCATCACGGACTTTAAACGCAGACTTTTCATCGTTTAAATAATTTAAACATATAGAATATCCTTTATTTGCTGCCAGTATAGCGGTAGCCGCTCCAATACCTCGACTAGAGGTCATGTATTAAATGATTAGATTAGGTATTAAAAATAATGTTCACGTTCAATAAAGGTTCCTATCACTTTATCGTGCATTTCTTCCGATTTTGAATACCCAATGGTTTTTCTATTCAGCCTTTTGATTCGGGTACGATGCGTTAAATTCGTTCTCTCTATACGCTGAGTAAACGCCTTTCCAGTCAAGTGCTCTTCCTCGGGAAGTGGGTCATAAACAACATAGTCATCCGTGCAGTAAAACCGAATAGTAAAGGAAGATAAGAGGGTAAGCAGCTTGTCTAACGTTTTTCGACTGCGATCGCCAAAAACATGAGCCACTATTCGCTTCAGGCGGGGTTCCCAAGCATACCAAAGCCAGCGTTGGTTTTTCTTATTGCCGACAAACGACCATTGCTCGTCGATTTCACAGACAATCTGGATGCCACATTCCGCAAGGGGAAGTGTCGTTACGTTTCGGGGTCTGAGGTTTTTAATGTTTTCATGACGGTGGCGGTGGCGACTTTCAGGATCCGAGCGGTGTCACGAATTCCCCCGTTATTCATCGCGATATCGACAATCTGTTCTTTAACGCCGGGTTTGCAGGCCTGATAGGTATACGCCAACTGAAAGACCTTACAGCAGCTATAACAGCGATAACGAGGATGTCCGCCATTTCCTTTCCCATGTCCTTTGACCTGTTCTGATTTGTGGCAATAACGGCAATAGACATCAACTTTGGCCATACTTCATCCTTAAAAAGCCGGAAGCATATCACAGCAACTAACCATTTAATACATGACCCGACTAGAGCCTGTAACTAAAAGTATTTTTTCGTTCATCATTATCCTATTTAGTCGTATTATTTGACAAAACTCATTTAAAATAACCAAACGCAGATAAATAAGAAAACGCGATTGCTATTTAGCATATAACTATACACATACCAGTTCTCAAAAAATCGAAAAATTATGAAAATGCCAGATTATTTCTTAATTTTATTATGCTGCCTGAGAATGCCGCATTGAATTCTGTATTTCATGGTTATAACAGTACCATATTTTCGTTTTCTGGTTCGGTGTGCTTTCCAATATTACCCCGCCGCCGGCAGTGGCGGCTTCGATAGAGATTGGAGGGGAAATTGTGAGGCGGTATTTTGCGGAGCTTTGAAGAAGGTAATTTTTAAATTGGCAGATACCGGAGTAGAAATACAAAAATGCCACCAGCGTTAACTGATGGTATGGGGTATTCCTTTAACCACTCAAGGGAATGGGTAAAGAAATATTGACTTTAGTTTCAGGTGTTGACTAATTGTTGAGCATCGCTGGCTTATTGTTAGAAGGAGCTAATATTATTAGGCTTATTAATCTTTTTATAATGACGTTACACGTGGAGAGTAATATGAAAAAATATATTCTTTCTTGCCTACTGGCAAGCGCTACTCTTTTAGCTTCAATGCAGACTTATGCTCATTCTCCCAGTGACCCTGTATGCTTTCAAACACCTACAGGGGAGCATTGCATAATGCCCTTTGTTCCACCACAACCCGTAATTCCAGTTCCCCCCTATATTCCACCGGCAAATTAGCCAAATTGAATATACTAATAAAACTGAGTAGGACGGAGCATTCCTGCCGTCCTCTCATAGCTCACCGACACTGCGTCCTAACACACTCCTGCAAACCCAGTATCATTTGCTCTGCGGTGGCAATGTGTTTTCTGCTCTCATGATCTTGGCTCGCTCTTCTATCTCACCCATACCCGCCTCTAACTGCAATGCCAGGTAATACATCCTGAATAGCGACTGTGAGGATGATGATTGATTGGATACCGTTGCTGGATAAGGCCTTTCGCCAGCATAAGCGCACCGTGGATCGTCATCATCCAGCCGGCAACGGATTGTCACCGGCAGAGCAGTATTATCTGTTGACTGCCTAAAAAACCATCAACACAACTTTTGCTAACCTGTCTACGTTAATGCGACAGAGCCACAATCACCCAATCGGGCGTAAATCAACCCACAACAACTGGCTATCCGTCACCAGTGGCTTAATTGTACCTTCCCGTATATCCGGCAACCACCAAGCCCCTTGACCAAAAGCAAGCTGAACACAGTTGGCGCCCGTCATTTCCCAACGACCTTTTAAGACATAAAGGACACCACTGTGCGATGTCGGTAAAAGATGTTCATGGGATATCACCGAAATTTCGGAAGCCCAGCAAGAGCGACGCGTCATGATATTAAAACACTGGACAGAGCCATCCAACAATTCAGCATGCCCGTGAATATCACCAGAAAAATGGAAGGGTGTCATTTTTTTCACCAGTTCGTGCTCAAGAAAACCCGGACTGGTCAATCTGATCCCCTTTCCCTTCAATAAGACAATGGAGCGTTCAATATCAGGAAATTGCCCTAATACCTCACTTTCATAAATTGACGTGAAACAGGCTCGCCAGGCGAAATCATCAGAAACCGGCCAGCAGACAATATCCCTTGTTTCACCTGTCCCGCCTGACCATTGCGTTCTCGGTAACGTTGCATAATCGAAATATTTCATTTTCATGCCACCTCCTAACCACTCTTAAGCCCTGTGTATACTCCCGAAAGACGGTTAACGTCGAATTGTCAACACCAACATTCGCAAATAATTCTGCTTACGACAACATAAATGTGATTGATTACCCGCATTCCCTTAGTAGCGTATGACACAAGCCTGCTAAAGTTTTCATTGCTGAAGCCTGTACGTCATTCCATACAAATGACGTATTCAGGCGAAAGGCGTGATCAAACTGAGCACTAGTAGAGAACATGCTGCCCGGAGCGATACTGATCCCTTTAGTCAGCGCCAATTGATACAGCCGGTTAGCATTGAAAGGCGGTTCAAACTCCAGCCACAGGAAATAACCGCCACGTGCACTGTTCACTTTCACCGAATCAGGAAAATATTCGCTGATAGCCCGTAAAACCTGGCTTTGCCGCTGTTCCAACTGACGCCGCAACCGTCGCAGATGATTATCATATCCCCCGTGAGCCAGATATTCCGCAACCGCCAATTGTGTTGGTGCGCTGGCTGAAACCGTGCTCATCATCTGCAATTGCTGAATTTTTCCTGCGTGCTTTCCTGCTGCAACCCAGCCCACACGATATCCGGGAGCAAGGCATTTTGAAAATGATGAACAGTGCATGAAATTATTTTCTTTATCCCATGCTTTGATTGGCATCGGCGGTTCTTGATCGAAATACAGTTCGCCATAAACATCATCTTCAATCAGAGCAATATGACTACTATTCAGAATCTCCACCAGCCGCTGTTTATTTTCGGATGGCATCGTGTTGCACAATGGATTTTGGAAACGAGACATCAACCAGCAGGCTTTTATCGGGTATTTCTGCACGATCTCTTCCAGTGCATCCAAATCAATACCTGTCCGCGGATCGGTTTTAATCGCGATAGCTTTCAGGCGCAGGCGTTCTATGGCCTGCAACGCACCATAAAAAGCGGGCGATTCAATCACTACCCAATCTCCCGGTGAGGTCACGGATTGTAAGCTAAAACTTAATGATTCCATTGCCCCCGCAGTGATCACTATCTCCTCAGGAGGAACATGAATTCCGTGTGCGGCATAACGACGGGAGATATTACGCCGCAACTTCTCATTGCCGGGCGGCAAGTTCTCCAAAGAGCTGTGAGGGACAAAGCGACGGGCAACTGAGGCCAGTATTTTGGATAACTTTGGCTCATTCAGTAAGGAAGGATCAGGAAATGCCGAGCCAAAAGGCACGATTTTGGGATCTTTGCACGCCTGCAACACATCAAAAATAGAGGCGCTGATCTCCACACTTTCGCTTAAATGCAGGCCTTTTCCGCCTTTCGCTGCCGCAAATTGCGTTAACCGGGTGGCCACATAATAGCCCGATTGCGGACGAGCCACGATCCAACCCTGACTTTCCAGCAATTGATAGGCTTGTAGCACCGTCATTAAGCTTAATCCTGATGATTTCACTGATTCCCTCAGTGATGGCAATTTGTCGCCCACCTGCCAAATATCATCCTCTATTTGCTGGCGGATCGCACCAGCCAACTGTTCGTAACGTGTCATATAGCCTGACCTTAGGTAAAGCTGTTATAGGTAATAAACAGATAATTGTCACTATTATACCCTATATTCCTGTGTTTTACTTATCCGCACCTTCTAACTTCATCGCCCCATATGATTCAACTAAAATAAGAGGTCACTATGTTTGGGTTAAGTGCCCTTGAACTCGCAAGGATACAGTTTGCCTTCACGATTTCTTTTCACATTATTTTTCCTGCCATTACGATAGGTCTGGCCAGTTTTCTAGCCTTATTGGAAGGGCTATGGCTAAAGACACGCAATACAGACTACAAAACGTTATACCACTTCTGGTCGAAAATTTTTGCAGTTAATTTCGGTATGGGAGTAGTTTCTGGTTTAGTGATGGCCTATCAATTCGGTACTAACTGGAGTTTTTTCTCCGACTTTGCCGGCAGTATTACGGGTCCGTTGCTAGTCTATGAAGTGTTGACCGCGTTTTTCCTTGAAGCCGGATTTCTTGGCGTCATGCTGTTCGGCTGGAGCCGGGTTGGCGAAAAGTTGCATTTTTTCGCTACTTGCATGGTTGCCCTTGGTACGATTATTTCCACATTCTGGATCTTAGCCTCCAACAGTTGGATGCAGACACCGCAGGGCCATGAAATCATCAATAATCAAATCGTTCCTGTTGACTGGTTTGCCGTGATTTTCAACCCCTCCTTTCCTTATCGTCTATTGCACATGGGAACTGCGGCGTTTCTCGCATCAGCGTTCTTCATTGCAGCTTCCGCTGCGTGGCACCTGCTGAAAGGCAATGATTCCTCCGCCATGAAGAAAATGCTGTCAATGGCAATGTGGCTGATTCTGATCATCGCCCCGTTACAGGCCATCATTGGTGATTTTCATGGCTTGAATACCCTGAAATATCAGCCAGCCAAAGTTGCCGCGATGGAGGGGCATTGGGAAAATCGTCCCGGCGAAGCCACTCCGCTGATCCTCTTCGGCATTCCGAATCAGGAAGCAGAAGAAACCCGCTATGCCGTCAAAATTCCTTATCTTGCCAGCCTGATCCTGACACACAGTACGGATAAACAGGTTCCGGCATTGAAAGAATTTGCCCCCGAAGATCGCCCCAATGTCTTTATGGTGTTCTGGTCATTTCGTGTCATGGTCGGGCTGGGCATATTAATGATTGTGGCGGGCGTTTGGGGATTATTACTGCGCTATAAAAAACGGTTATATGAAAACAGAACATTTCTCCGGTTTATATTCCTGATGGCACCTTCGGGTCTTATCGCCATTCTGGCCGGTTGGTTTACCACGGAGATTGGCCGCCAGCCGTGGGTTGTATATGGCTTAATGCGTACCAAAGATGCGGTATCGGCACATGGCGAGATCCACATGAGCATCAGCCTGCTTATTTTCTTCGTCGTTTATGCTGCCGTCTTTGGTGTCGGTTACGCCTATATGATGAAACTGATTCGCAAAGGCCCCAACAAGGAGTTAGCAAATGGGCATTGATCTTCCCCTGATTTGGTTTCTGATCATTATATTCAGTACCATGATGTACATCGTGATGGACGGTTTTGACCTCGGCATCGGCATTTTATATCCCATGATGAAGGGGCAGTCAGACCGTGATTTAATGATGAATTCCGTTGCGCCGGTCTGGGATGGCAATGAAACTTGGCTGGTGCTGGGCGGCGCCGCGCTGTTCGGTGCTTTTCCTTTGGCTTATGCGGTGATCTTGGATGCACTGGCAATCCCCCTGACTATCATGCTCTTAGGGCTGATATTCCGGGGTGTCGCTTTTGAGTTCCGTTTTAAAGCCACACCAGAACACCAGCCAATCTGGGATAAGGCGTTTATTTCTGGTTCAATCATCGCCACTTTTACGCAAGGAATGGTGGTTGGCGCGGTGATTGAAGGTTTTCCGGTCGAGAACCGCACCTACATTGGAGGGGCTTTCGATTGGCTTGCCCCATTCCCCTTATTCTGCGGTTTTGGTCTGGTTGTCGCTTATGCGTTGCTGGGATGTGGCTGGCTGGTGATGAAAACCGAAGGCCATCTGCAACAGCAGATGTATCGCATTCTGCGCCCGCTGACGCTGCTGATGCTGGCCGTCATCAGTATTATCAGCCTCTGGACTCCCATTGCACATCAGGCTATTGCCGAACGCTGGTTCAGCCTGCCTAATCTGTTGTTCTTCATACCCGTACCGCTGCTCGTTATAGGGTCAAGCTGGAAGCTGCTACAAGCCAATGGGAACACCAGCCATTACACCCCATTTCTGGCGGCATTATTGCTGATATTTATGGGATTCAGTGGATTAGGGATCAGTATCTGGCCAAATGTCATCCCGCCGATGATTAATTATCAAGAAGCAGCCGCCCCACCGCAATCACTGGGCTTTATGCTGGTCGGCGCCCTGTTCATCATCCCAATCATACTGGTCTACACCTTTTGGAGTTATTATGTCTTCCGAGGAAAAATCACCCATGAACAAGGTTATCACTGAGTCCGATCCTCCCCGCCCTTCCCTCTGGAAACGGCTCGGTTGGCTGGTCACCATCTGGCTTGGCAGTGTGCTGACACTTTACGCCGTCTCTGCGCTATTTCGTGTCTTAATGACAACAGCGGGAATGAAAGTTAAGTGATAATTAACCTATTTTAATTAATTGAGCTAAGGTTTGGATCAGGAAAACGGAAGGATTGTTTAACTGATGAAAACTTTCTCTGACAGTCCAATAGCAGCAACAGGCTGGTTATGTGGCACAGCTATTACCATCAATTTGTCTGTGCTGCTATTTCTTGGGTTGAATACCCCGCTTACCTTGCCCGGAAAGCTGTGGGCCATCTTTGATATCCTGAGTATCCTGTGCCTTTTAAGCTTGCTGTATAAAGCCGATATGATTTCACTCCAGATGGCATCATTTTGTAAAATAAAACAAAGAAAGATCACTGCCTTGAAACGGGATAAGCAATACCTGCGTTTTCTTATCTCCATCCATTCTCAACTTAATCTTAATACTTCACTCTCTGATAATTTTCATAGGGTATTTTTCAGGCTTAACCAATTCATTCCCTTTGGCGAAGTCAGGATCACGCTTTATCATCCACCGCGTAAATATCATTTTGAATATCTCCGTAGCCCCTTTGACGCCAATCTTCCACGGATACAAAAATGGGATTTATATGACCGGCATACTTTTCACGGCATGATTCAAATCAAGATTAATCAAACTCAGATTCTGTCTTCTTATGAACGGGATCTGATCCAGTCTGTTACTGATGCGCTGGCAAGACACCTGTCCCTGAGAAATACTGTGCATCAGCAAATTCAGCAGGGTCTTATCAATGAACGGGAAAATATTTCCAGAGAATTACATGACACAGTGGCACAATCATTTCTGTTTCTGAAAATTCAGATTAACAGCCTGCATGTGCGCCACGATAAATTCTCCCGACAGGCCTTAATCGCCTTGCGGATCATAAAAGAGGAGATAACTTTAGCCAGTCAGCAATTAAGGGAAATGCTGGCCACACTGCGGGCAGAAAAAAATCATTATGATCTGTATGAATCCCTGCAATCCCTGATAAAAGAATTCAATCATCGGCTGGGATTCCAGATTGAATTTCATTATCGGCTCACTCACCAGATTATTCCCATCGGGCACCGCCGTCATTTGGCGCAAATTATCCGTGAGGCTTTGAATAACTGTTATAAACATGCTGACGCGAGTTGGATCAGTATTCGCATCTACCCGATAGGCAAAAAGATTATTACGGTTATCAGTGATAATGGCCACGGCATCCATCAAGAACAGATTAAGGCTCAGTTTGGTCTCGCTATTATGCGGGAACGGGTCACTCTCATTTCAGGGCAAATGAAGATCAAAAAACGCAAAAAAGGCGGCACAGAAATTGAAATTCAAGTTCCGCTACAAGATGAACAGCGTAATTTAGAAAAATAAAAACGACTATTCAGCTCTTTTTTTCGGTAGGGAATCATCGGCGTTGCACCTTGTTGTTTAATATGATTTCTGAAAGCCTGACTATCGTACCCTTTGTCCGCTATCACAAAGTCCGGAGGGGACGATTGTTCGACTAAACTTTCAGCATGAACAATGTCATGCACTTGTCCCCCGGATCATTCAAAATGAACAGGCAAGCCGTAATTATCGACGGCCAGTTGCATTAACGCAGATAGCTTATTCCATTGGAGGTCTGTTAACATAGTTCGCGGCATGATGGTCAGGTTTGGTTGTTTTTTGGCGAAAGTGATTATACCAAATCATCATGCTGTCTAATAATCCCCCACAAAACATCAACACGCCCTAGCAAGTAATGGCGGGGATTTGGCGTGTTATCTGGGGAATTTTTCTTTATGATTAATCGATATCTGATCAATTCATTTTGTGGCTGGCTATTGTTCTCATGTTGTTGGTTCTGCTTATGGGTGATCGCCTACTATTTTGTTAATGATTCAGAACTGGCCATTTTGTTTTTTCCTTTTGCCCTGCGCCTTGGCATTGTATTACATACGCCAAAACATTATTGGCCAACCGTTTATGGTGCAGAATGGTTGCTGACTATCTGTCTGGCACTGTTGATGGGGCAGCCTCAATGGCTTACCGTACTGACTGCCAGCATAGCCAGCCTCCCTATTGTCTGGGTTGCCAGCCGTTATTATCGTGGCAGTCAATGGCAGCGGCTCGCTGTCATGGCAATGGTGATCACAGCAACCGGCCTCATTAATGTCGTGGCAGTGAGTAACCATAATCCATCTTTGATCATCGTGTTTTTGGTCAGCTTAACCGGTGGTGCCATGCTGGTGCCTACATGCTATTTAGTCTGGCATTATCTGTTCCAAAGTATCTGGTTGCCTCTGACAGCCAACGTCGTGTCGCGTCAAATCCAGTTTCGCCTTCATCACGTTATGCTGTATGCCCTGCTATTTGTACTGAACATTCTGTTACAAATTGGTTTTCCCAATGAATTACGCTACTTTGCACCGTTCTGTCTGGCTATCCCCATTATTTTGTTGGCCTTTCGTTATGGCTGGCAGGGTGCCTTACTGGGGACATTACTGAACAGCATCGTATTGATTGCTGCGCGTAGTGGTGTTTCGAATATGGAAATCACCGACTTACTGTTATCGCTCTTGGCACAAACCATCACAGGGATAATGCTTGGCATGGCGGTTCAGCGTCAGCGTGATCTTAATACACAGTTAAAGCGCGAACTCTATCGTAACCGTAGTCTTGCAGGCCAATTAGTTAAAGCGGAGGAATCGGTACGGCGCGATATTGCGCGAGAACTGCATGATGAAATTGGCCAGAACATTACTGCTATCCGGACGCAGGCTAATATCATTCAGCGGGTCGAAGTGACACCTATTGGCTCGAATTGTGCCAAAACTATCGAATCATTATCCCTTAATGTTTATGATACCACCAAAAGGTTACTCAGTTGCCTGCGTCCCAAAATCCTTGATGATCTTGGTCTGAAAGAGGCGATCGAACAATTGCTGCGGGATATGGAATTTGAAAACTGCAGCATATCAGTGGAAATCCATTGGGAAGCTAATTCTGCCGAGGTCATTGAGCAATTGAGTGACACAACAAAAGTCACGTTATATCGTATCTGTCAGGAAGCCCTGAATAATGCATTAAAATATTCTCAAGCGGATCGCATTGAGTTGCATTTTTCTGTCAGGGCAATGATCCGTTTATTGATTAAAGACAACGGTATTGGCTGTAAGGCTGAAGATAACATGAAAGGATTTGGTTTACGGGGTATGCGGGAACGTGTACAGGCACTCGGTGGACAATTCTCCATTCATAGCGGAAAACGACAGAATGACTCGACAAGCGCTGGTACGGATTTATCGATCATTTTGCCCAAACTTTAAGAAGTGGTCATGACAGGTTTTTCTCAATCTAAACCCATATCTCACGGCAATCTGTCCGATGCAGAAATCCGGGATCAATACCGTTACTGGCGCTTACATATTATATTGAATCTATATGTGGGCTATGCGCTATTTTATTTTACCCGCAAAAGCTTCAACTATGCGATGCCTGCCATGATCACCGATCTTGGTCTTGATAAAAGTGAGATTGGACTCATCGGGACGTTGTTTTATATCACTTATGGCTGTTCGAAATTTTTTTCCGGCATTATTTCTGATCGCTCCAACCCACGCTATTTTATGGGAATAGGACTGATTGCCACGGGGATCATCAATATCTTGTTTGGGCTGTCCAGCTCCATTGTCATGTTTACCTTTCTTTGGATATTAAATGCCTGGTTTCAGGGATGGGGTTCTCCCTCATGCGCTAAGTTACTCACGACTTGGTATTCTCGCTCAGAACGTGGCTTCTGGTGGTCGGTTTGGAATACTTCACACCATGTGGGAAGTGCGTTGATTGCATTGATCGTCAGTTTCTTAACCTTGCATTTTAGCTGGCGAGAAGGATTTATCGTGCCGGGCTGTATTGGGATCCTGGCAGGTATACTTTTATGTTGGCGATTACGTGATAAGCCGGCCACGATGGGGCTGCCGACCATCGGTCAGTTTCGCAATGATCGGTTGGAAAAGGCTCAGGAAAATCAAGGCAAAGGCCTGACGACCAGAGAAATCCTGAGAACCTACGTTTTCCGCAACAAATATATCTGGCTGCTTTCCTTTAGTTACGTGCTGGTATACATCGTTCGCACCGTCATCAATGACTGGGGAAACCTGTATCTGACTGAGTATCATCATTATGATTTAGTGAGTGCAAACGCCGTATTATCGCTCTTTGAAGTTGGGGGATTTATGGGATCGCTGGTCGCAGGCTGGGGGTCAGATAAACTCTTTGGCGGCAATCGTGGCCCGATGAATCTGATATTCTCGATGGGTATTTTCTTGTCAGTAGCGGCTTTATGGTTGATGCCTGTTACGGGGTTGGTTTTTCAATCGCTTGGCTTTTTTGCAATTGGATTTTTTGTGTTTGGCCCACAATTGCTGATCGGTATGGCTGCCGCAGAGTGTTCACATAAAGATTCTGCCGGTGCTGCGACGGGTTTTGTGGGGCTTTTTGCTTATACAGGCGCGGCCATTGCAGGCTATCCTTTCGCTATTATCCTGGAAAACTATCACTGGTCAGGGTTATTTATGGCCATTTCCATCTGCGCCGTCATGATCGGTTTATTATTGCTGCCTTTCCTGCAAGCACAGTTTCCTAAACAAAGGGCACAAAGTTAATCGTAAAAAGTATGAGAGCGTCCTCCACTCGTTCTCTGAATAAAATCGAGTGGAGGATTTTTTCAATCAAAACCTGACAGATTAAGCTTTCACTTCTTCTCTCATGATACGGTTCAACCACGGAACCATAAAGGTCATGATAATGGCGACAATCAGAGTGGCAACACCGATTTTACCGAACACACTCATATAAATTGGCAGAGTTTGCAGAGGATCAGTTACGCCTACGGGTGTCGCAGTGAGTGCCGCCACATGACTCGCCAACATTGATGCCACCGCTTGTGACAGGAACCACATTCCCAGAATGAAGCCGGTCAGATAACTGGGAACAAATGCAGCCACCATTGCCAGCCCCAGAGCGCTGATCATCAATTCGCCTACGCTCTGGAACAGATAAACCAGCACGATAAACCACGGTGAAGTAATGCCTTGGGCGTCAGCAAACAAACCGGAGGCGGCGGCGGTCAGGAAACCCAGAGAACACAGGAACATGCCGAAAGTGAATTTTGCCGGCATGGAGAAGTCTTTACCTTTCGCTCCCAGCTTAGTGTAAACCACCGCTAGTATTGGGCTGACGATAATAATCCAGAATGGGTTAAATGCTTGAAAGCTGACGGGATTGACATCAAAACCAAGGATCTGATGATGAACGTTGTTAATGGCGAAGAAGTTGAGGGACATTGGCATCTGGTTATACAGGATGAAAAACACCACAGCCTGAAGCATCAGAATAAACGCCACGAACATTTTATTACGGCCGACTCTGTTCTGCTTGAATGCCTGCCAGAAGAAAATCAGTACGACGATGGTGGTAATCGCGAACAAGGCGATATTGGCAACCTTGATATTGTGCAGTAACCATGCACAGACACCCACCATGACCACAGAGCCTATCAGAACGGCAATCAGGCCGATGGGCTTAACAGGATGATGATCAGGTGCAGAGCCGATATTATGTACCATACGACGGCAGGCGATATATACCAACAGGGCGATAATCAGGCCAATACCGCAGATATTGTAAGTAACGGTATAACCATATTTCTCAGCAATCACCGGGGCAAGGGAAAGGGAAAACAGAGAGCCGAGATTAATGGACATATAAAACAGAGTAAATGCCCCATCCAGACGAGGGTCTTGTGGTTGATAACATTTAGCCAACAGGCTGGCGGGATTGGCCTTGAAAAGACCATTACCGACCGCAACGGTGCCTAATGCATAAAAAATCAGTTCCGGTTTCATGATAGACAAGCCGATCATGTAATAGCCGATTGCCATGACAATCGCACCCAGAACGATGGTTCGTTTAGTTCCAAGTATGTGGTCACCAACATAACCACCGACAGAAATCAGGCCATACACCAGAGCGGTGAACGCACCAAAGGTAATAAATGATTGTTCTTCTGAAAAACCCAGTTGTTGAACGAAATAAATGGCCAAAATGCCTTGAACGCCGTAGAAACCAAATCGTTCCCATAGCTCAACAAAAAAGATCATGAAAAAGGGTTTTGGTTGATCCCATAAACCGACGGATGCGGTTTTACTCATAGAGGTACCTCTGTTAACTCTTACTGGGTAATACATTCAGATAAAAATATATTTAGGCAATTGTACTATTGTTAACATATTTGTAACTTAATGTATCGCACGGGTTGTGATATTGTTTATTTAATCAGGATAATCAGGATAATCGTGAAACGAGGGAGATTAATATACTGTGATGGTATCTTCTCAACGATTGATCACACTAACTAAAAAATTAATACCAGATTGGGCGGAATATTCACTAAATTAATAACTAAGGTGATTAAAAAGCGGATTTAATGCGTTAAAATGAAGCAATTTGGTCAATTATAAACCAAAGTGAACTTGTTATGTATAGGTAAGAGTTATATACGCAATTAACTTGAAAATGCAGGACTTAAAGTCTGAAAATTATCCGCCAGCGGGTAGTCAGTTCCTGTACTTTTTCTGGCAAGGTGGCTCGATACGGTTATATCGTTGGTGGATATCGTTGATATTGTTGTAATTTTTTTGATTTGATAATATTTTGAACTGCATCAATAACAGGTTCATTATTATCATCAATAAAAAAGTGAGTACCTTCAAAAATGATGACCTTTTTCTCTTTTTCAAATAAATCTAACCAAGAATAGAGTTCTTGCTCTGTAACTATGGCATCATTTTTTCCACCAAACACGGTTAAAGGACAGGATAAAGTTCCTGTTCCAATATAATGATATTCTTCCGAAATTTTAAAATCTGCCTTTATTGCGGGTAAAATCAGAGATAATAATTCGGCATTGTCGATGACTTGTTTATCAACCCGGCCAAACGTCTGTAATCCATTGATAAAATCTTTATCCGGTAACCCACTTAATGGTTCTCTGATAGCAGGAACCTGAGGCCCTTTACTGCCTGAGGCAATAAATTCGAGGGGGAGAGGTAATGATGCGGCGTCAATTTTTCTTATTAGCTCAAAAGCGACTCGGCTACCTAAACTGTGACCAAAAAACAGATAAGGTTTATCAAGTAAGCTTTTGATATTGATATATATGTCTTCAACAAGGCGACTCATGTCATCATGAGGTTTTTCTCTGATCCTGCTACCTTTACCGGGGGGTTGTATGACTAAAAACTCAGCGTTTGATTTGATTTTTTTGGCAAAGGGAACAAAAGTTGCACTGCTTCCTCCGGCATAAGGGAAACAAAATATTCGTATATCAGGATTAGAAACAATATTAAGTTTAATAAAACATGAAGGAGATTTTTCCATCACAATCTGGCTCCGTTATCGTTTGCTATAAAGTTACGTATTGAAATTAACTATTTTGTTAACTTCTGCTTTTTGTTTACGGTATGCTACCGCCCTTGGGTATTATCCCAACATTTAAACAACAATGTGTTTATCAGTTAAAAATAACGAGTTATAACAAGTGAAAACAATAATTAATTCTTAAAAATTAGAACCATTTGATATTAGCACATTGAAATAAAAATCAATGGATTCCTTTTTTATTCATTTGTACATATTAAAATAGCCTATTATTAATTTTTATTATGAACATTGTATTTAATTGATTGAGATTATATTGTTAACAATGTAAGTGATTAATGTATCCGTCATTCCGCACCTCATTTCTGATTTAAAAATCGGTCATGTATTCAATAGTTAGTTACTGTAATATGCTTCCGGCTTTTTAAGGATGAAGGTCGCCGCGCTACATAGGTAACCCAGCAATCCACCCAACACTTACACGACAGTTGGCAGCCAGATATGAAAAAGGCCACGCCGGAGCGCAGCCTTGAATTTGTTATCCGTGATCTAAACAGGGTGTTCTCGTTCGATGGCTCAGTCCGTATACACTACAGTGGTTATTGGTGAGACCCAAACCAACGGAAATTTCGTTCCGCTTCCTCTGACTCTTCTTGTCGTTTTATTATCCAGTAACAACCTGTAGTAACAAATTCCATCACATCAACATGGTGTATTGGAGCCTTAACAGGTAACCCCGTAAATTGAGATAAATCCCTAGCAAAGCCTGTTCTTCCGGTATAGCACGCAACCAACCGAATACTTCGGATGTGATAGAGTAAAATGAGTGGTTTGATACTTTCTGCCAGATCGCTTGGTGATAAAGGGTGTGCATCAGGTAATTTCTCTCGGCAAGGAAACCCGGCAATTTCAGTACCAGATAAAGGATGTTCTACAGAGTGTCCTTGAAAAGAAGCTCTGTTGGGGTCTCCATGTCCAAAAATATTAAGTCTGGGGCCTGGCTGGTATTTCGGTATATCCAAAAAATAATGATATTGTTTATCATTACTGACCACAAGCTTCACGCTATCTTTTACCGCGTCCTGTAAGGGTAATTTATAAATATCGTTAAAATAATGTCGATACCATCCCATAACACTCTCCTTTCTGACGGTATATATTTTGTAATACTGATATCCCCAAAGTACAAAATTACCAGTTTTAAAGAGTGATGTCTTTAAACATTATAATAACAAAAATAAAATGGTTGTTTTTTGCCCATCAAAGATCCTGTGACTGGTGTAGACATGCGTTCCCCCAGAAAACAAAAAAAACGCATCGGGCGCTGAGGGATCCCCAGAAATCAGCGCTAATAAATCAAAACCATACTTTGGTAGATTCTGGCGAGGTATTTGAGTGTTTTATTAAGTACAATTTCAAATAATATTAGCGGGGAATGGCGTAAGACATTCTGTGCTAATGTCAGATGAGAGATAACTCTTCTTGATTTAATACTATTTGCCTGATAATCAAGATATAAGATTGATTACTTTCGCCAAAAAACAACCAGACCTCACCATCATGCCGCAAGCTATGTTAACAAATCTCCATTGGAATTAAGCTAACTGCATTGATGCAACACTGCGGATGGGTTTATGACAAACCTGAACACCGTTTGACCTTGGAAGGTATTCTTGACCGGATGAGAACGAGCATTCATTTGATGCCATTTTTCTATCGGTAACTGACTTATCAACAGCACCTAACCCCGTTGATACAGCTGATCCACTATCTCCAGTAAATCAGCCTAACATCGGCCGTATCTGACGTTTAATGTTTCAATGATCTTGCTCAATGCGGTTATTGAGGTACTTATTCTGGCGGATTTTGATGGTCTTTTCCTTTGATTTATCGGTATTCAGCAAGGCGAGCTCCCCGTGGTGGGGTAGGGTTTTACGGAAAAAACGCAAACCTGACTATGACAGCGCATTGGCGGCACTGAAATAATTGTTTTATTATTAATAATTATTTTATTATTAATAATAGTCTTATTTTAGTGTTTTAACACAGCAACCTATTGTTTTTAAATTTATATCTGGCGACGATAAAATCACAATGAATAATTTTATCGTCGCCAACTTATTTTATATAATCCCACCTAACGGTTAAGAATAATTAACTAGTACCAAAATCCTCTTGTCCTTTTCAATTGAAAAACATTTTTAAATCAAAAAATTGTCTTCATTACTACGCTAGTGGCCACCTGTTTTACAACCTTCCTCCCTTATTCACACAATCACATTGCCAATAACTAAAAATAAACATCCGATGTAATTTTATTGCAAAATAGTTTTTTATATGAAATATTGCATATAGATTAATACCTTCTTGCAATCAAAATAATGGCTGTCTGGGTTAATCGTAACAATCAGTAGACAAAGTATTTTGATTTGTTTTCTGGACCTTAACCTAAAGGCTCATGCGGTAGCTTTGGTCTCACAAGGAGATTTCAATGGAAAGGATCATTATAGCTCACTCCTCATTAGGCGATGAATCCCTGATATTTAAGTCATTGAAAGGAAGGGAAAAATTATCAACTATTTATAGTTTTGAAGTGGAGCTTTTCAGTGAAAAGAAGGATCTTGACATCAAAGAGTTACGAAACAAACCCCTGTCAATAGAGATAAAAAATTCTACAAATATTTCAGAAAAACCCCGCTTTTTAAGTGGAATTATCCGTGAAGCCACTATTTGTGATTATTATGACCATTACTACTATTTATATAAGGTGATTATCCAGCCTGAGTTGTTCATTCTCACTTTAAACAAAGATTTCAGAATCTGGCAGAAAAAGACGGTGCCTGAAATTATTTCAGACGTTCTTAATAAATATAAAATAAAGTTTAAAAATGAACTCAATGCGAAATACCAGCCATTAGAATATTGCACCCAATATAAAGAAACTGATTTCGATTTTTTAAGTCGGTTAATGGAACGTGAAGGAATTTATTACTATTTCCAACACGATAAGAATGATCACACGCTTATATTGGCTGATTCCCCCCAATCCCATTCAGCCTTACCAGAGCAGGCTTCTATTGAATATTATCCAAGCCATTTTTCACCGAAAAACAAAGACAAATATTATCTATACGACTGGATTGTAAGTTATTCAATCAATCCCAAGCTCTATACCATGAGTGACTATAACTTCCTTAAGCCAAATGCACAGCTAAAAGAAACTCAGCAGAATCCAGATCCGACAGTGCCAAAAACAGAGCTGTTTGAGTGGCCAGGGAATTATACCGAAAATGCGCAAGGACAATTTTATGTCCGAGTACTACAACAATCCTATACCGCGCAGGATCTGTATATAAAAGCGAAAAGCGTAGAATCCGGCATTGCGCCAGGCTACACCTTCACATTATCAAAAGCCCTGCGGGATGGAGACAACGGCGACTATCTTATTGTCAGTGCCAATTATGAGTTTCATGAAAATCCCTATATTCTGGGAGACAATGAGGTTGATGCCGACAACATAAATAAAATTATCACTGAGTTCACCGCCATCCCCGCTAAAGTCAACTGGCGTGCTCCTCGCACAACATCATGGCCCATAGCAGGTACTGAACGAGCTACCGTTGTCGGGGCAAGCGGCAAAACCATTTGGACTGATGAACATGGCAGAGTCAAACTCAAGTTTCACTGGGACAGAAGCGATATAAAAGACGATAAAAGTTCCTGTTGGATACGGGTATCCAACAATTGGGCGGGATCAAAGTTTGGGGTAATTCAGGTGCCAAGAGTGGGGGAAGAAGTTATCGTCAATTTCATTAATAACAACCCAGACGAACCATTGGTTGTGGGGCGCAGTTTCAACCAAAACAATATGCCTCCCTGGGAATTACCCGCAGAAGCCACCAAAATGGGGATAATGTCACGGAGTTTAGAGGGCGGAAAAGATAATGCCAGTTATTTGTTGATTGATGATGCTCAAGGAAAAGAATCCTTCGAAATACATGCCGAGAAAGACATGACAGTCTCAGTGGAACACGATCAAACCGTTTCCATTGATGGGGCATCTATCACAAAGATCAAAAACAAACAACAAACTACCGTGACCAATGGCAAGGAAGTCGAAGTCACCAGTGGTGGTATTCAATATAAAATTACTGACGGATATAAAGCAGATATCACGGGTGATAAATCAGAAAAAATCAGCAGCTCTTATCAGTTAGAGGTTGGACGCAATTTTGCTAACAACATCAGTGGAAATTACAACCTGAATATTACGGGGAATAAGAAAGAGTCAGTGACAGGAAACGCCGAAATTAAAGCAAGCAAGTTGTCCTTGGCATCGAGTACCACAATAGATATTAACGGTGCAGCAAAGATTTCCATAACGGCGGGACTCATTCTATTGGGTTAATAGCTCAATTAAAAAGATTTATTCGGGGCTTTCAATGAAAATTATCAAACCTCTGCGCTTAAGTCTGCTACATCGTCCTTATTACTGGCGGCAACATCACTATCTTGGTGTCTCCATTATGGCTTTAACTGATATGGGTGCCTCCCCTCGCCTGCGGCCTGAGCCTGAACTTTGGCAACTTGCAGAGGCTGAACTGAAAACCACTAATAGCGTTGTCGATCTCGCCATCCCTAAATCTTCCGCTGAATTTCTTGCAACGGGCTATGCCTATACTCATCACCAGCCTGATAAAACCACGTGTTCTGCACGTATCCAGATAGAGCAATTGGATAAGACACTTATTGTCTCTGGCGATCGTCATTGGATTGGCGATAAGCCATCCACGCCGCAGGCATTTGAACAGATGCGGTTGGATTGGAGCCGTGCTTTCGGGGGAAAAAATTATGAAGAAAATCCATATGGGATCGGCTTTACGCCAGAACTACAGGAAAATGGCCTCGAAACTCATCGATTACCTAATGTAGAAGACCAAAACAGACAACTTTTGTCACCGCAGGATACCCCTAATCCTGCGAGTTTTTGTCCCCTCGAATTTGGGTGGCCGCGCCGTTTCACCCGTATAGGGAAAAAATATGACAAAGAGTGGCTGGAAAATGAATTCCCTGGTTTTTCCCGTGATATCGACTGGCGATTGTTTAATGCTGCTCCCCCTGATCAATGGTGGGAACACTATCAGGCACTACCAGAAAACGCAGCATGGCGTATTTGGAATATGCATCCTGAAAAACCTATGCAAGAAGGCAAGCTGCCACCGTGGCAGGCGCGTTGTTTCATCAAACGGCTGCGTGCTGACGAAGATATTTTCGAAGAGATTGCCATGCGCAATACGACGGTGTGGTTTTTCCCTCATCGGGAACAGATGATCCTGATTTGGCATGGTTACACACGCGTTAATGAAGATGATGCGACTGATGTTTTACACATGCTCTCCGCAATAGAACTCAATAGCGAAGCACACTCAGAAAATGACTATCTTCAAGTACTTAACCAGCGTACAGAGAAAGAAAAAGGCGCATTATATGCCCTGCGAGAAAAAGACCTGATCCCTGAAAGCATTATTGGCCCGTGGATAGATACAGAGCAATCGGAGCATGGCAGTCCTTTGAGGGAGAATTTGCAAAATCGCGAGAAACGCCTGCGTGAACAACACAAGGAGCGCATGGCGAAATATGGAAAAGATATCAGCACACTAATAACTCCCTGTATTGAACAACCCGCTAATCCCAAAGCGGATGAATTACCTGAATTTGTAGACAAAATAGAGCAAGAAGCTGCCCAAAAATATATTGCAGCCGAGCAGCAACGGGAAAAAATTCGCACAATCGCTCAAGAGCAAGGTGTTAAGGTGGAGCAGGTAGCGATGCAAAACACCCCCAGAGGGCCACAAAACTTCCACCAAATACGGGATATCTTGTACCAACAGCAAGAAAGTCAAAAACAAGTTGAGCCAAAATCAATAGAACTTAACGATAAAAAACTGACACAGATTGAACAATCCCTGCATAAAATGTATCTGGCCTCTGCACAGACACAACCGCCAGCCCTGCGCTTGACCGGGGATCTGTCACAAATTATTCGCAAGCAAGTCCAGCGTATTATGCGGGAAGGGGGCGATTTCCGTGCAATGGATTTTACCGGAGCAGACTTATCAGGAATGGATCTACAAGGAGCCAATTTTTCCGGTAGTTTGCTGGAAAGTGTCTGTTTCAATAACAGCCAATTGGATGGCGCAGATTTCAGTGAAGCCATGTTAGCCAGAGCCGAGATATGCCATGCTTCCCTATATGGTGCAAAACTGGATAATGCCAGTCTGGCACAGGCAAAATGTGAACAAAGCGATTTTTCAGCGGCAAGTTTTAAAGAAACACAATTGCAGGAAACATTGCTCAACCATTGCCGATTTAATCATGCTATCTTCACGGATCTGTTTTTACAAAGAACCTTCATCAAACACTGTCGTTTCCAACACTCGCAATGGCAAGGCTGCATTTTTATTGAGATGATGCTACCTGCTCTAAAATTTAGCTATGCCAGCTTAAATAAAGTTTCCTTTATCAATTGCCTGCTGGAGAACGCCATTTTTGATCACGCTGTACTCGACAGTTGTTCATGGATAGAAACCGAAGCAGTGGCAATCCGGTTTCGATCAGCCAAACTGCTAAACTGCGTATTTACCATGAAAAGTGTGCTTAATCATGCTGATTTCAGTTATGCCACATTAACGGAATGTAATTTACGCCAGACACCTTTAGTTCAAGCCTCTTTCCACTCTGCCACACTGAATAACAGTGATTTTAGCGAAGCCAACTGCCAATTGGCTGATATGCAGTATTTAAATACCACCCAAAGTATATTTATCAGAACGAATTTTAAGAATGCATTGTTGAATAATGCCAACCTGATCGGCGCTTTTATGCAGAAATGTACTTTTTGTAGCACTGACTTACGCGAAGCTAATCTGTTCCGCGCTGATATGTCCCAGTCCATCATAGACGACTCCACCTTGATTCATCATGCCTATACACAACGTCTCAAAACCTTACCCAAACGTGATCAGGACGTGATATGAGTATGCTGACAGTTAATGAGATTATAGCTAAGATCAAACAGCGAGACGTCATTGAACAAGTCAATTTGCAGGGGATCTCGCTGGTTGGACAAAACTTATCAGGAGGCAGGTTCTGGGCTGTAGACTTTTCAAATGCCAACTTCTCCCATGCCATTCTTGAAGAGTCAGTCTTTACTGAATGCTTGTTTGAAGAAACGGTTTTCAATTCCGTCAGGTGTGAAAAGACCTTGTTTGAACAGTGTAATATGATACGTGCTGTGTTCAATAAGGCCACACTGAGCGCCAGTGTGTTCGACCAATGCGTCTTAAAAAAAACACAGTTTAAAGTCACAAAACAAAACAGTACCCAGTTTTCATCCTGCCAATTGCAATATGCTGATTTTATTGAAAATGAATTTGATCGCGCCACCTTTATCAACTCAGTATTGCATTACGCAATATTACGCAATAGTCACTTTTTTCTGGTCACCTTTTTTCGTCAGGACTTAAGAAAAACGGATTTTTATGCCAGTCAGTTCATGAAAACCCTTTTTTTTGAATGTGACCACCGTGATCAAGATTATCGAAAATTGCAATTTCAGGCCTGTCAATTTACAGATAATCAACTTGATGCAGTGAATTTTAATCAATCCAATTTGACCCATTGCAATTTTAAGGGAAGCTCTCTGCAAGACGCCCAGCTTTCGAATGTCAATGCAACCCAAGCGTTATTCATCAATGCCGATTTAACGCGTGCATGCTGCCATAACAGTCTGTTTAATGGAGCTATTTTTATTGGCGCTTGCCTTGAGCGAACCGATTTTCGGCAAAGTCAGCTACAACAAGCCATCATGCAAAAAGTACGGGCTGTCAACGCACAATTTGTGAATTGTGATATGACCTATGCTGATCTCTCTTATGCCAACATGAATAACAGCGACTTTCGGGCAGCACATTTTATGAGAACGCTTTTTCATCGTACTCAACAAGTTGGAGCATTATTCTCTGACCGTCAGGGCATATTGGAAAATGATCCTGAACTGTTTGCTGCTGAAGAGTGGAGTACACAACAACGTCAACGTAAGATTTAAGCTGGAGAATCAATATGGTGAAATCTTCTTACGCGCTTTCTTCATCGACTCTTGTTACGGAACAACGATATACAGAACAACCACAGACGAAACAATCCAGTCCATTCCCATCGCAACAAATTGTCGGCCAAGTCGTCAATATCTTTCAGGACGGCAAATTAATGGTTAAAAATCAAAATTATGGGTGGCATTGTCGACAAGCCTCCAGTTGCCTATTGGCTCCTGCAATGGGTGACAGGGTGCTACTTGTAGAAGCCGATGAACAACTCTGGATACTGGCGATATTAGAACGGGCAGAGCAACAAGATCCGGCTGTAATCAAGGTATCAGGCGATTTATCCATTATGGCTCAGGGGAATTTGAACCTGAGCAGTAACGGGTTAAATATCACCGCCGAAAATGGAAATTGCCATATTAATGAAATGCAATACAGTGGTGGATCCTTGTCTGCCTGGGTCTCCGTCTCGAAGATAATAGGCAATCAATTTGAATCCGTTTGGCAAACTGTAACTCAGCTGAGCCATCGTCTTTTTCGCCATACTACGCAAACAGAACAAGTGCATGCAGGGCAATTAGATATGCAGGCAGAAAACTACATGCGACTACATGCCCAAAATACCGTGATAACCGCAAAAGCAATCACCAAAATAGATGCTGAACAGGTCCACATTGGATGAAAGAATAAAAAGGAAACATTATGTTTGCTAATACCCAAGGCGGTGGCATAGATCTGGCCATCCCAGATATCTGCCTAACCCCATGCCCTCTAGGTGCCCCAATACCGATGGTGTATCTCAATATTGCACAAGGTACGAATGGCATTTGTGCCAGCACGGTCAATATTCTCTTTATGGGAAGTCCAGCCCATAACATGGCGACAATGATTGCCATGACGAATGGAGATAATCTGGGGGTGGATTTGGGCGTTGCGTCCGGGACGGTGATGGGACCCTCCCGCCATACGCTTGGAGCCAATAGCGTCTTGATTAAGGGATCACCGGCAACCCGGCTATCAAGCCCTACCCTACAGAATTCAACCAATTCGGTAGGATCACGTGCCGTCCCCAGCCAGACAAAGGTCGATATTTCAGGGGCATGATCTCCCCTGCATCTTGTAAAGATGGGGGAAATTCATGGTCAATATAAAAAATGCCAGCCACACAACTCCACCTTGCAGTGATAAGACATTCTCCCGCGAGATAATTGGGCATAAATTCGCGAACAGATGTCGATTAAATTTCAAGTGTGCAATGATGGTAATACTGTTTCTTCACGTACTCGTATTTAATTTAATAATATTTAACATCTTCGTATTAACAGGGTGTTCATCATCCGAGCAGAAAAAATCGCCCCCTTATCAATTGATTTTTCGTGCCACAAATAATGTGAATGACTCAGCTCCGCTGAAAATACACGTTATTTTGTTGAAATCGACTTCAGAGTTTATGTCTGCTGATTTTTTTTCACTGCAAGGTCATGCTCAGGCTGTACTGGGTAATAAATTGATTAATTCTGAGCAACTTTTTTTACTGCCTTTTCAGCACAAATATTTCTTGTTGGAAAAAAACATACCAGAAGCCAATTCTATCGGCATTTTTGCTGAATATAAGCAATTGGATGGGAAAAAATGGCGTATCGCATTACCGGTTCCCATTCCTGAGCCTCCCGCTTTCTATAAATTTTGGACATCACCGCCAGACACATTAGATATATGCATTCAAGTCACCGCCAATGGCCTAAATTTCATCGATAAATGCAATTAACGTTATGCCGTAAGAGAAGGAACTATATGAGCAGATCAGAAAAAGTTATCTGGACAGAAGGCATGTTCTTACGCCCTCACCACTTTCAACAGGCCGAAAACTATCTGGAGACTTATGTCCGCGATTGGGGTATGGCTCAAAGGCCATATTACTGGGGCTTTTTAACGTTAAAGTTAGATCAATCATTACTCGAACAGGGCAAGGTCATGGTTGCATCAGCCAGTGGAATTTTTCCTGACGGGACACCCTTTAATTTTACCGAGGCGCACGCCCCTGTTCCATTACAACTTGCAGAAAATCAAACTGGAGAAAATGTCGTATTGGCACTGCCGATCTTTCGCGGAGGAAGGGAAGAGATCATTTTTCAGGAAAGAAAAGACTCTATGGCACGTTTTGTCAGCGTTGACGCCGAGGTCAATGATTTTAATGCCATGTCAGTCGGAAGTACCACCGTGCAATTTGGCAGAATGCGCCTGCGGCTGATGTTGGAATCAGATCTGACTCCGGAATGGACGTCACTCAGTATTGTGCATGTTATCAGTAGAACCCGTGATAATAAATTGCTCCTTGATTCACGCTTCATTCCGCCCTTACTCAACTGCCATGCACATCCACAACTTGTCAGTTTTATTAATGATTTACAGGGATTACTGGAGCAACGCCGCCAACAGACAAGCCAGTGTTTGTTACAATTGGGGCAACAAAATAGTTCGGAAATCATGTATTTTCTTTTCTTGTCATTAGTCAATCGTTATAGCGGCCAAGTGAGCCATACCCGGAATATTCCCTTACTGCATCCAGAACGGTTATTCAGTGAATGGCTGCAATTTGCCACCGAACTGGCAAGTTTTTCCCAATCACGAATACCAGAAGATAAACTTCCGATTTATGACCATGACAATTTGCAAGTCTGTTTCAACCACCTCATGTTTTTATTACGCCAAGGGTTATCCATTATTCTGGAAGAACACGCTCTCCAGTTGCCTTTGACTGAGTATTCTCATGGGCTGAATGTGGCGACCTTAACTGACGCCAATATGCTAAATACATTCAGCTTTGTATTGGCCGTTTATGCCGATACGCCGAAAGAAACACTCATCTCCCGTTTTCCGGCACAGATGAAAATTGCCCCTGTTGGCCGCATACGTGAACTGGTTCAGTTACAGTTACCCGGTATCCCGATCAGTGCAATGCCATCCGTTCCCAGACAAATTCCCTGGCATTCCGGTTGCCTCTATTTTGAGTTAGAAAAAGAGGGTGAACTCTGGAGCCAGATGGCAAAATCCGGTGGTTTTGCGTTACATCTGGCAGGTGAATTTCCGGGTCTGCACATGGAATTTTGGGCTGTTAGAAATCAGTCCAAAAGTTGACGCCTCAACAATCAGAATCAAAAGAACAGAGGTCACTACGCCTATGACTCCAAACACTCCCAACAGGCATACGGAGCTTTCTGGCGACATTTGGGATAATCCATTAGTCACTGCCGCTAACCCTCTATTAAATAGCATTCCTCAGATCCGCCATGATACCGAGTCCCCGGATCCAACCGTTCTACGGCGAAAACTGATCGATGAAATTCGCCACTTTGAACTGAAATGCCAATATGCCAAATTGCCTTATGAAGTCATTATCGGTGCACGTTACTGTCTGTGCACCACATTGGATGAAGCGGCAGCACTGACTCCGTGGGGCGTTCGCAGTGTCTGGTCCGGCAGTGGATTGCTGGTCACGTTTCACAACGAAACGTGGGGAGGGGAAAAACTTTTCCAGTTATTAGCGACGTTATCCCAAAGTCCCCAAAAAAATCTGTTGTTGTTAGAACTCATTAACTTTTGTCTCCAGCTTGGGTTTGAAGGGCGTTATCGTGTCATGGATAATGGGCGAACCCAGTTGGAAACCTTGAAACAGCGCCTGTTCCAGTTAATTTATTCCGTTCGTGGCAATTATCCGCCTGAATTATCACCAGCATTGCAAAAAATCGTCGCGCCAAATAGCCCCTGCCAATCTTCCTTCCCTGTTTGGTCCTTTATCGCTATGACCTGTCTTATTGCATGTATTCTGTATATCGGACTGAATTGGCAGTTGGATAATATAACCAGCCCAATATTGACGAAAATATATCAAGTCAATTTGCCCAATATGTCCGTTGATGATCACGTTTCTTCTTTCCTGCCGCCGGTCTTAAATTTACAGGATATGCTCAGACGTGAAAGTGCTGCGGGATTATTAAATGTAACGAATTTAGCGGATAGAAGTATCGTCACATTAAGAGGCGATGGTTTGTTCAATACGGGTTCCACTCAAATTAAAAACAATGAACTTCCCGTCATCAAACATATTGCTGAGACAATAAACAACATCAAGGGGGAAATTTTAGTTATTGGTTATACCGATGATGTTCCCATTAATAGCTCCGGCTTCTCATCCAATTATGCCTTATCACTCGCCAGAGCCAAATCAGTAAAAAGGGAATTCGAAAAATATCTGGATCACCCTGAACGGGTAAGAACAGAAGGAAGAGGAGAAAGTGATCCCCTATTTCCAAACGATACGCCCAGTCATCGAGCTAAAAACAGACGGGTTGAAATCGTTCTGTTAATTTCCCCTACACATCAGACAACGTGAGAATACGGAAATATGTTGAGCGCCATTGTTGCTATTTTTACCAGCCGATTAATGTGGAGTTTCCTCGGCATCACCGCCATCTCTTCCATTATCTGGTTTATTGGTCCCATGACTTCTATCGGTAATACCATACCTCTTGGATCAAGTACGGTACGAATAATTATCATTGCCATATTATATTTTGTCTGGCTCTTTATCCAGTTAGCGTCTCACTTATATCAGGTTTGGCTGAATAAAAAACTTTCTGCCCCATTAAACAGAGGCAATGACGAGGGTGAACAAGTACGAAATTCACAATATTCCCCTTTATCAGAACACTTTTCTGATGCCTTACGACTACTGAAAAATGCCTATTTTTATGGTTCAGAGATCCAATATAAGCCAAAATGGAAACCTTTTTTCGATCGTCGATATCGGTATCAGTTACCTTGGTATGTCCTGATTGGCCCCCCCAATTCAGGGAAAACAACCCTTCTGGCAAATTCTGGTTTGCACTTTCCATTATCCGATCATTTCGAAACGCTTTCCTCAAACGAGATAAAAGAAACCGATAATTGTCACTGGTGGTTCACCAATCAGGCTGTCTTACTGGATACACCCGGACGATATACCACTCAGGATACACGGCACGAACAAGATGCCCGTGAATGGAAATGTTTTGTCAATTTGCTGAAAAAATATCGCACACGCCAGCCCCTAAATGGCGTCATTCTTACCATTAGCGTAGCGGATTTATTAAACCCCTCAAAGAAAGTACGTGATCAACACGCTTATTTATTACGCAGGCGATTGTCAGAATTACAGGCTCAGTTCAAGATCCAATTTCCAATCTATGTCATCATTACCAAGATTGATTTACTGAAAGGATTTGGGGCTTATTTTGCCCATTTTGACAAAACACAGCGCGATCAAATCTGGGGATTCAATTTCCCGTGGAACAAAACAGGCTGGGATCTGAAGGACATTTTTGCACAGCAATATGGGTTGTTGCAGACACGATTAAATGCAGAGCTATCCCATATTTTATTGCACCTGAATGATCTTCAGCAATGTGCTGAAAGTTACCTGTTTCCGCAAGAATTTGCCGCACTGCAACCCTTAATTGCTCAGCATCTTGAAATTGCATTCGCTAAATCAGGGTTTGATATTCCTTATTCACCACGTGGGCTTTATTTCACTAGCAGCGTACAGGAAGAGCCTATTCATCAAGGATATTTTCTGAAAACTCTGCTGGAAACGCTCTTTCAGGAAGCGGGGCTTGCCGGTCAAAATCGTTGGTGGGTGTACAGAAACCGTCTATTAAAAGGGCTGGGGTATATTATTCTGGCTGCGATCATGGGGTTAATCATCACCTTGTTTTTTAGCAGTTATGGCAACAATAAAAATTACCTGACAGAAGTTCAAAATAAAATTTTCCCTATTCTGAGCCAAAGTGCAGCATTAAAAAAGATCAGCAACGACATCGATATTTATGCCTTACTGCCTATTTTGAATAAAGTGGCGGATTTGGGAAAAAGTAAATATTTTTCTCCTGATGCTCCCCCTTGGTCATACCAAATGGGCTTGTATCATGGTGAACAGATCAATGATGCCAGTTTGACTCTGTACACGAAAACATTACAAACCTTATTGCTACCGCAAGTCGCACGGTTAATAACGTCTCAATTGCACCAAACCAACAGCGATAATATATATAACACTTACAATACGTTGAAAGCGTATCAAATGTTATGTCAGCCCCAACATTATGACGGTAAGTTCTTACATCGTTGGGTGATGCAATATTTGCAGGCTCATTTACCCCCCACTATTTCACCGACACAATTACACCAAATTGAGGGGCATCTGCGCCAATTATTGGAATATCAGATCGTTACTTTCCCTTATGTTTGTGATAACCCACTGATAAAACAAAAACAGATTTTACTTAGCAAGATCCCACTAGCACAACTCGTTTATATCCATTTAAAACAGGAACTATCGGATAACCCCAATTTATCGCCAGTCGGCTTAACAACGCTTGCTGGCCCAGAAGCCGGATTGGTTTTCTCACGCATCAACGGTACACCGATTACCCTTAATATAGCGGGGATGTTTACTCCGGCGGGGTATCAAATGGGGATAGGTAACAATCTCACTACCCTCATCGATAAGTTATACAGTCAAAATGCATGGATACTGGGCCAGTATGCAGAAATATCAACCCCAAGAGAGCTTACCCTCTTAGTACGACAATTTTATCTCCATGATTATCTTGAACAATGGGATAAATTTCTGTTCGACATCCGTCTAAACAATATTGACAGCCTGGAGCAGCGTTCTAATATAGCCCAGTTTCTGGCTTCAAATGCTTCTCCCATGCGCAATCTGCTCATTAATATCAGTAAGAATGTCAATCTGGATGAAAGGTTAAGCGATAACCATTTTGATAAAAAAATCGGTGAGTTGGTCAGCCGTAAAGCAGATTCATTGACAAAAGTCGTACCTAATCCATTCATGTCAGGAGATAACCTCCCCACCCCGGAACAAGAATTGAGAAAACATTTTGCCCAAATTACTGCATTGGCAAACAATCCAGACGGTAAAAATAAGCAAATTCCTTTTGATCATGTTCTCAGTCAACTTGCCAAATTACACGAATATCTGGATTCAGTACAAAATGCTACCAATATAGGCATACCCGCGCCATCGGATGAAATTATCACCCAACTCCAAGCCACGGCGGAGCGGTTGCCGATCCCATTCAAGGGCATCATTTCCTCGTTGGCAATGGGGGCTAACAGTGATACACAAGCCAGTAACGTAAAGAATCTCAATAAGCAGCTGAATACAGAAGTCCAAGGCTTTTGTCATCAAGCGATTGCCAACCGCTATCCGCTGACGCCGTGGGCACTTGATGATATCAGACCGGATGATATGGCTCGGATGTTTGCGCCACAAACGGGGATCATGGATAGCTTTTTCCAAAAAAATCTGGTGGGAAAAGTCGATACATCTCACGAAAACTGGCGCCTTATACTGGGAACGGATAGCAAAGCAAAAGCATTACCGGAAAGTCACAAGTTACTCCTGCCATTCCAACAAGCCCAGATCATTCGAGATACTTTATTCAGCGACGGCTCGCGTATCCCTTCATTTCGGGTCATCGTCCGCACCGTAAATATGGATAAAGAGATATTGAGTATGATACTGGATGTTGATGGTCAGCAATTGCAATATAGCCACGGCCCACAAGTTTCGCAGTCACTCAATTGGCCTGGCCCAAACGGCTCCAATCAGGCTCGTATCCAATTAAATTTAGATGATGGGACAACAGCGAGTCTCATCACTTCCGGCCCGTGGGCATTAAATCGCTTAATTGACCATGAACAATTCGCGGCAGGAAAACCCGCCACAAATAATCATACAAGCCAGCGTGTGACATTTAATATCAGAGGCCATCATGTCTCATTGGAATTTATTCCAAACAGTATTCTCAGCCCGTTTCAACTTCCCATTTTCGTCTGTCCCAAGCTGATTAATTCATAAAAATAGATGGCCTATACCCATCCAACTTCACGTTGCCGCTTGCAAACCCATGTGAGTGTTTATACCTCTGTGCGGGAGATATAAGACGCATCTTGAAAGGCGACGGCTATATTCAACCATCAATATTTTCATTTTCAACTATCAGAAAAAGTAAACCCTATTATGAACATCGAAACCTTACTCGAACCCGTCAGCATCGAATCTCCTTGTGGGGAAAATCTGGAATACGATCCTGAATTTATGGCATTAGAGCAATCCTTGCTTGGAAAAACGGAACAGCAGTTTGGTGATATCACTATTCCAGCGGAGACACCTGACTGGATACAGGCCGAAAAACAAGCCATTAGCCTACTGAGGCGGACCAAAGATCTGCGCATCATCATGGCACTGATACAATCATGGTTGCAAATGCGGGGATTATGTGGCTACGCAGACGGCCTTAATCTGCTCCAGCAGACACTGGAACGTTATTGGGATGAAGTTTGGCCGAAATTAGCGTTTGAGGGGGAATATGATCCCCAATTTCGCCTCAACATACTTGCCGCTATTGAGGACGATTCTCCTCTTTCGTTGCAAGCGCAATATTCCACTCTGTTGCGGAACACGTCAAAGGAGTTGTCATTGCTGGAGGTTTGCTCATTATTGGATGGCACGATAAACGAAATCAGCGGCTATACTGGCGGGCGAACCCGATTACAGGAGGAGTTAAAGCAGCAGGCCAGTAGCCCTGAAGTTTTGGCCGTGATCCGTATTCGGGATCACCTCATTGCAATACTCGACATTATTCGTCAGGCATTCTCAGAAAGTTATGTTTCTGAATTGTCTTGGTTATTAAAACAATTAAATAAAGTGATTGAATTTTGCCCTTCCCTTTCAAAAACAAGGCATCGCGATAAGGAGACAGATCCCAAAAATATTTTTGACTCAACAACATGTTCGGAACAGAGAACGCCTGCATCTACATATTCAACCCATGCGGTATCTGCTTCTTGGCATACCATTGAAGCCAGCAACCGTGATGAAGCACGCATGTTACTAGAAAAGGCTAAAAACTATTTTGTCGTCAATGAACCCAGTCACCCTGCCCCACATATGATTGCCCGTATTCAGCGGTTGATTGATCGTGATTTCGTTGACATTATTTATGATCTTGCCCCAGATGGACTCAACCAGCTCGAAATCATTTTTGGTCGCTCAGACAATTTTGACTCGAATTAATCGTCGTTTTTTCAACAATCTATCAAGCCATGTGTCGTTTTATATCCATCCAACTTCAAGTTGCCGCTTGCAAACCCATGTAAGTGTTTATATCTCCCCGCTACGCGGGGAGATATCACGCATCTTGAAAGGCGACTGCTATATATCCGATTAAATTAGCTAATTATTAGCCAGTAATGGAGAATTTGTCATGAAATCCAGTGGACAAAAGTTTATTGCTCTAAATCGTCCTCCGCGCGTACAGATTGAATATGATGTCGAGCTTTATGGTTCAGAACAAAAAATTCAATTGCCGTTTGTTATGGGGGTGATGAGCGACTTAACAGGAAAAACATTAGAGGCTCTACCGGAAGTGAATGACCGCAAATTCATGGAAATTGATCTTGATAATTTTGATGAACGCATGAAATCAACACAGCCCCGTGTTGCTTTCCAGGTGGACAATACACTAACCCATGATGGGAAACTGAATGTCGAATTAATTTTTGAAAAAATGGAAGATTTTCAGCCTGATGTGATTGCTAAAAAAGTGGAACCCCTAGCTAAGTTACTGGAGGCGCGAACCCAACTGGCAAACCTATTATCCTATATGGATGGCAAAAGCGGCGCAGAACAATTGATCGCCGATATCCTGCAAAATCCTGCTCTGCTGAAATCACTGGCCGATGCACCAAAACCCACCGAAGGTGTTGCTGATACTGAGAGTATCACCGACACAGAAGAGGCTGAAAATAAGGAGTAATTCATGAGTACGACTGAACAAGAAACTGAATTTCAGCAAGAGCAGCTCTCAAAAGAATATACCCCTGATGAACTGAGTGTATTGCTGAATAAAGAATTTCGTCCACAAAGCGACCAGGCACGAAGCGCTGTGGAAAGTGCTGTGACTACATTGGCACAACAGGCGCTGGAAAATACGGTCACAATCTCCGGTGATACCTACCGAACCATTCAAGCCCTGATTACTGAGATCGATAAAAAACTATCACAGCAAATTAATCATATTTTGCATCATGATGAGTTCCAAGCGTTGGAAGGGGCTTGGCGAGGGTTGCATTATCTCGTCAATAACACGGAAACCGATGAAATGTTAAAAATCCGTGTTATGTGTATTTCCAAAAAAGAGTTGGGCAGTACGCTAAAACGTTTCAAAGGTGTGAGCTGGGATCAAAGCCCTGTCTTTAAAAAAATCTATGAAGCGGAATATGGCCAGTTTGGCGGTGAGCCTTATGGTTGCCTTATCGGAGATTATTATTTCGATCACACCGCACCCGATGTTGAACTCTTACGGGAGATGGCTCAGATTAGTGCCGCCGCGCATTGTCCATTTCTTTCGGGCGCCTCACCAAGTGTGATGCAAATGGAATGCTGGCAAGAGTTATCTAATCCACGGGATCTCACCAAAGTTTTCCAAAATACCGAATATGCCCCTTGGCATAGTTTGCGTGAATCGGAAGATGTTCGTTATCTGGGATTAACTTTACCCCGTTTTCTCTCCCGTCTGCCCTATGGTAATAAAACAAATCCTGTCGATAATTTTAATTTTGAGGAGGATACCGAAGGCCCTACCCACAGTAACTATACCTGGGCCAATGCAGCTTATGCTATGGCTGTTAATATCAACCGCTCATTTAAATTATATGGCTGGTGTACTTCTATCCATGGCGTAGAATCCGGTGGTACTGTAGAAAATTTGCCTTGCTATACTTTCCCAACCGATGATGGCGGGGTTGATATCAAATGCCCCACCGAAATCGCCATTAGTGATCGCCGTGAGGCTGAATTGGCTAAAAATGGTTTTATTCCACTCTTGCATCGTAAAAATACCGATATGGCCGCCTTTATTGGGGCACAATCATTGCAGAAACCGTCTGAATATTACGACCACGACGCCACCGCTAATGCAAATCTTTCAGCTCGCCTACCTTATTTATTCGCCTGCTGTCGTTTCGCTCACTATTTAAAATGTATTGTCCGCGATAAAATCGGTACATTTCAGGAACGTAATGATATGGAGAACTGGCTTAATAACTGGATAATCAATTATGTTGACGGTGATCCGACCAACTCTTCTGCAGGAACCAAAGCACGAAAACCCTTGGCTGCCGCAGAAGTACAAGTAGAAGAAATCCCAAGTAACCCAGGATATTATCACGCTAAATTTTTCCTACGCCCACATTATCAATTAGAAGGATTAACCGTTTCTTTACGTCTGGTATCAAGATTACCTTCATTAAAAAGCACTTAGTTCTCTAATATTAGGAGTAACATTATCAACCATAATCTTATTGTCTTTCATCTTTAATTTCCCATCAACACATCACTGTTACCACATAAATTAAAACTGTTGTTCTGCATTCAACATTATTCATTATTCATTGTTGTTATAATAAATATAATTTGAGGTGTAATTATGTCTGATTTCAATTCCATGTATAATACTCATTCTTTCGTTCAATTCGAGGGCATTGAGGGTGAATCGCAAACTAAAGGTTATGAAAAATGGATCGGTGTCCAATTTATTAGTCGTGCCATAATTAACCCTGCTAATGGCTTAACCGATATAGGAAGCTGGGGTTCAGGTAAAGGTATTTTAAGCCATTTCATGCTTCATATTAATTATGACAAAGCAATAAGCGCCTTAGAAAAATATGCTGTCACGGGTAAACATATTAAGACAACAAAAATTCATATACTTCGCTTCATTGGCGATAATGAACCGGCAATATGGGCTAAATATGAACTTACCAATACTTATATTTCTGAAATCGGCAGTGGACAGCCTTCCGATAATGTCATCACGGTTGGCCTAAAAATGAAAAAATTCCAATTCAATTACACGCCAGCAGATTATGAAGGTAAAAAACAGGCTGAAACCACCTGGACCTGGGATCTTGAAAAAAATGTCATCGAATAATATTCATTATTTATTTTATTTTCTCATATAATACGGCCAATAACCTCCCTTAGGGGAGGTTATTTCCCACCAATAATAGGCATCTATCATTATGCGATTCACCATTGTTAAAAATATTGGTACAAGCCAGCCGCAACAACTGAGTTATGATTTTATGCCACCCGGTGGCACAATTGGCCGCTCCCCAGATAATAACTGGATTTTGCCCGATGAAGGGCAGGCTATAGCTCGTTTACAGGCCACTGTATCTGTTTCCATCGATGGAGAATGTCGTATGACCAATCGGGGGGCTGCCTCTGATATTTTGTTAAATACCATCCCCATCGCTCCCGACCGGAGGATTGAAATACGCGATGGTGATACGTTAAATATCGGTGATTACCAAATCCAAGTCATTAATATTAACCAAGGTTCGAATAATACGAATAGTGTGAACACGCCACCATTGACAACAATTCGCAAAGATATTCCCAGTGAAATTTGGGATGGATTGGAGAACACGTTTACGCCCGATGAAAGCATGCCTCAGACTCCCCAACAAGTTGCTAAGACACTCAATGACAATAATCCACTCATAAAACCTCAGCGGCATCAGGAACGTAATCCAATAAACCCTCTCGAACAGATGGAAACAATAATTGATCTGGATTCCTTGCAACACCGTGCCACGGATCCAATCACGATGTTTAATGCAAACACGGATAGCCAGCAGGAAAATATTCTCAATGACAGTACGCCCAGTACCTTATTGCAGCAGGGCAATCAGCGCGATAAACCAGAAATTGATCCCCTGATTCTATTTTCCGATAAACATCGGCGGGGGATTTTGCATGATGAGCCGCTAAATTGGGTAATGGAGAATGCTGAACCTTTGGTCGCACAGGCTAATACAGGCTCTTCTGACCCTCAATATGGTGCCAGTGATCCCCCTTTCCACCGTCATAACAATGAACACTTGGATATCGACCCAGTGACATATCCGCCTAATCCCCATCAACCCGATCAGGCCGAAGAAGGTGTTAAATTAGAGGGTCAACTCTTAGCCGCTTTATTGGAGGGTATGGGGCTTAATCATCTCCAAAACCTGCAATTTGATGGGCATACCCTGTATAAACTGGGGAAATTACTTAGCCAGTTATCACAAGGCATTATAGCGTTAAATGCGTCACGCACACAGTTGAAATATGAGACTGATACCGGAGTTGCCCAGATTCTGGTGGATGGCAACAATCCCTTTGCACTTTTTCCTTCGGGTCAAGCGGTGCTGATCCAAATGATTGGCGAACATATGCCAGGATTTATGTCAGCAGAACAGGCAACACGAGATATTTTAATCGAGTTACAAGCACATCAATTGGGTATGATTGCCGGTTTACGCACTATTACGGCAGAGATGTTACAACGATTTGATCCCTTAGTGGTTAAACAAAAAGCACAAGCTGCCGGCAGACTGCCTCGTTTGGCATTATCATCAACGTATAAAGCTGCTTTATGGGACTATTTCACCAAACATTATCAGAAAAATATGGAAAAAATTGAACAGGATCACACTATATTTGGTGAACAGTTTCGGCAAGCCTATGAGTCAGAAATTATCCGATATAAACACTCACAAGATAAATTAAAGAACAAAGATAAAAAATAACACCCGCACAATAACAACATTTAATAGATAACCGATAATTAATGAGTAGATAAATAATAATGAAAGATAATATTACTTTATTACATGGCGGTTATCATTTTCGAAAACCTCCTGCACGCATAACTGCCAGAGATAGGATGCAGTCTTCTTTGCTTGACAGGCTTACTGACAATGAACCTGATAAGAAAAAAGAAAACATGAACAATTATTTATTATCACACAGAACCTTTCGGCAAAATGTCCTGCGGGATTTACAATGGTTACTCAACAGCATTAATAAAGAACCTAATCAAGATTTTTCTTGTTTCCCTGAAATACAGCGCTCTGCTTATAACTTTGGCATAGCACCACTGGCGGGTAAAAATATATCCGATATTGAATGGAGTGATATCCAAAATAAAATCATTAAAGCGATCCATATTTTTGAACCCCGTATTATTCCCAATGAACTGCAAGTTAATTGCATTTCCGATATTCGTTCACTGTCTCTATACAATACATTGTCCATCGAAATAAAAGGATTTTTGTGGTGTATCCCCTGGCCAATAGAATTTTTGTTTCGCAGTAACCTCGATCTAGAACACGGTTATTTCACCATGAAAGAAGCCGGATAAAAAACCTGAGAGGAGAATCATGGATAGCAAACTATTGGAATACTATAACCGAGAGTTGGTGTACTTACGTGAAATGGGTAAAGAGTTTGCGGAACGCTACCCCAAAATTGCCAATCGATTAGGCATGCATGGCATTGATATCGCCGATCCCTATGTTGAACGCCTGATAGAAGGGTTTGCTTTCTTGACTTCCCGCATCCAGTTAAAAATGGATGCCGAATTTCAGCATTTTTCCCAGCATTTACTGGAAATGCTCTATCCCAATTATCTGGCTCCCACCCCTTCCATGGCCATTACAGAACTCCAACCAGACATGAGTAAGGGAGATATCAGCCACGGTTTTCTGGTGCCACACGGCTCGATTATGCGCTGCCAGTCTCTGGAGAACGATGGCATTACCTTGCAATATTCCACGACTCAGGATGTCATCTTACAACCGCTGAAACTACAAAAAGTTGAGCTTGGCAAGATCCCCGCCAATTTTCCTCTGGTGGGTTTAAACCTTCATCACTATGGTGCAGTCAGTGCATTACGTATCCGCCTTGCCTGTAAGGGAAAGCTCTTTCTCCACGATTTGGATCTTAATAAACTGACCTTTTTTCTTTCAGGGCCAGATATTCAATCCCAAAAACTGCTGGAACTGATAATGGAGCACTCGGTTGGGATGGTATGCCAAACTCAGGGAGCCTCCCCACAATACCTGACATTGCCTGACATTGCTCCACATCATGAAGGTTTTGATGATGAGCAAGCCCTCTTACCCAATGATCCCCGTAATTTCAGTGGATATCGCCAGGTTCAAGAATATTTTGCCTTTCCGGCACGTTTTCGATTTTTCAGTATTTGTGGTATGCAACCTTTGCTCAAGGAGACCAAGGAAGACGTTGAATTCGAACTTATTCTGCTCTTAAACAAAACCGATAGCCGTTTGGAAAGCCTGATCGATATTTCCTATCTGGCATTGAACTGTACACCTGTGATCAATTTATTTCCCAAAATGACCGAGCGATTGACGGTTGATGAAAGTACCAATGAATATCATCTGGTCGTGGATAACACCCGTCCATTAGATTACGAAATTTTTTCCGTGCAACGTTTACTCGGTATCGATGCACAACATAAGCAAGAGCGTATATTTCGTCCTTTTTGGTCAACTAATAGCGATGATCCTGATAATTACGGTGCCTATTTTTCACTGCGCCGGGAGCCACGCATATTGTCTGAACACGCCCATCATTATGGCACCCGCACGAGCTATATCGGCACAGAAACATTTATCTCTATTGTGGATGAACATCACTCTCCGTGGCCTGATACATTAAGGTATCTGAGTGCCGATGTGATGTGTACTAACCGAGATCTACCCGCAATGTTGCGGCAAAAAGATATCAATAGCTTTGCCATGCTGGACTCCATCCCGATCAGTAAAATTGAGTTTATTAAAAGGCCGACCATCCCTCGCCCTGCTCTGGCTGAAGGGGCTGTATCATGGAAATTAATCAGCCAGCTTCAAATTAATTACATGAATTTTATGGATCAAAACCAAGAAGAAGGCACCCAGACGCTACGACAGCTATTAAGTCTCTATGCCGACCTTGCTGAGCCAGCAGTCGTACGCCAGATTAATGGCATACGACACTGCTCATTAAAAGAAGTCTATCGTAGAGTGCCCGATACTGGCCTTATCGTCTTTGCCCGTGGTGTCAGCATTAAACTCGAAGTCGATGAGCAGGAGTTTGCCGGCGCCAGCCCGTGGCTTTTAGGCAGTGTGCTGGAAAAATTATTCTCGCGTTTGGTCACCATAAACGCCTTTACTGAAATGACACTGTATAGCCAGCAACGTGGACAAGTTGGCTTCTGGCCTGCCCGCATGGGCAGCAAGAAGTTAATATAAGTGATGTGTGGGGACAAGCCCACAAAGTAACAATGTGCGAGAAGATGGGAATTGAATATGAAAACAGATATTACGGCCATTCATCGTGTATGCCGCTTGCCAGAGTATTTTTGGCAACAACTCACCCAAGCCCCCTGGCAATTTGATCTGTTCCAGACCCTACGTCGCATTGATGCCCAAGCGGGAGGGTATTACCGATTAGGGACAGCCCCATTACCACGCTATGAACCTTTGCGCTTGGGACAAAAAGCGTCAATGGCATTCGCACCTTCCACAATTTCCACAGTCCATCAGTTAAAAAATTCAAAACTCTACGAAGTACTTATTTACAGCTTCGGATTATTTGGTCCCAATGGCCCATTACCTCTGCACCTGACTGAATATACCTATTCACGGGAATATAATTATCAAGATCCCACTTTGGGTGCCTTTACCAATCTATTTCACCATCGGCTGATACTCCTGTTCTATCGAGCCTGGGCCAATGCACAACCTACCTCATCATTAGATAGACCTGACAACCAGAAGTTTTGTCATTATATGGCTTGCCTGATAGGGATGGGATTGTCAGCCCAGCAGAATTCCAACCCGGTCAATCACAATCACATTACCCGTAACTCTATTAACAATCATGCCCATTACGCGTTGTCCGGCCATCTTTCCCGCCAGAGGCATAATGCGGAAGGGTTGAAAAAAATAATGCTTTTTTATTTCAAGGTTCCCGTAAAAATTATCCAAAATATTCCACAATGGTTGCAGATTGAAACGCAAGATCAGGCGCGACTGGCAGCAGGACGTCATGTGCCCTGTTTAGGTAAGTCCGCCATTTTGGGCATTGCAATACATGATATTCAACATAAATTCCGTATTGAACTAGGGCCATTAACTCAGGCAGAGTACGACATGTTTCTGCCTGAACAGACGAAATCTCAACAAGTGCGTGAGTGGGTTTATCAATACTTAGGTATCGAGTACGGCTGGGATATTAGGCTGATACTTGATAAATCAGACATCACCGAAATGCGCCTGTCAGAAACGGGGAAATTGGGACTCAATAGCTGGCTGGGTAAGGTTAACAAATCAAGCCATTATGATGACTTAATCTACAACCCTAAATCCTGCAAGACGCATTAAAACCTATTCCTCCTTCAACACCAATATTGCTGCGGGTATATTTATGCCAGAAATCAGCCGTTCTGTACTCTTTGGTAAACTCAATCGTGTACTCTTCACCTCACTGGAAAATGCGACAACTTTCTGCAAACTACGCAGTAATCCTTATGTCGAGTTAGTCCATTGGCTGCACCAGCTTATGCAGCAACAAGACTGTGATTTACAATCGGTTATCCGTTACTTTGCATTAGATGAAGCCAAGCTGGCAAAAGATATTATTACAGCACTGGATCGCCTGCCACGTGGAGCCAGTGCGATTTCTGATCTTTCCGAACATATTGATAGTGCCGTAGAGCGTGCCTGGGTATATGGATCATTAAAATTTGGTGTTGACAAGATCCGTACCGCGCACTGGCTGATTGGTATGTTAAAGACTTTCAATCTGTACAATACCCTGAAAGCCATTTCCCGACAGTTTGAACAAGTCAATGCAGATACGTTAATAGATAATTTCAACGCCATCTGCGGTAATAGCAGTGAAGAACCGGAGAATGAACCACCCTCTCATCATTCCCAACCGACAAAACCACAATCCTCTGACAGTGCCCTGCGGCAATATGGGCAAAATCTCACTGATCTGGCTCGCCATGGTGATATTGATCCCGTATCAGGACGCGATGAAGAAATACGCCAGATTGTCGATATCTTGATGCGCCGCCGCCAAAATAACCCCTTACTGACCGGTGAAGCTGGGGTAGGAAAAACCGCCATCATTGAAGGGCTGGCATTGCGGATCGCCGCAAATGAGGTACCTCCACCACTGCAAAATGTGCAACTTTGGTTATTGGATATTGGGATGTTACAAGCCGGGGCGGGAATCAAGGGCGAATTCGAATCCCGCTTGCGCAGAGTGATTGACGAAGTGCAATCCAGCCCCCTTCCGATCATTTTATTCATTGATGAAATCCATACATTAATCGGTGCAGGCGGGCAACAGGGAACGGGGGATGCGGCCAATTTACTTAAGCCCGTACTGGCACGTGGTCAGTTACGAACGCTTGGAGCAACCACCTGGTCTGAATACAAGAAATATATTGAAAAAGATCCGGCCCTCACCCGGCGTTTTCAGGTCGTCCAAATTCATGAACCCGATGAAGCCAAGGCACTTTTGATGCTACGCAGTCTGGTCTGGACGCTGGAAAAACATCACCGTGTTCTCCTACTGGATGAGGCCGTTGAAGCTGCCATACGGCTTTCCCATCGCTATATTCCCGCTCGTCAGCTACCCGATAAGGCTGTAGCTCTATTAGATACGGCATGCGCCAGAGTTGCCATTAGCCAAAACGCTGAACCACCACAGTTGGAAAATTGCCGACATAAAATCGATGCCTTGAAGATTGAGCTAGAAATTGTTGAACGAGAAGCAAAAATGGGGATAGGCGATCAGCAACGGTCAAATACCATCCTCAATGCGCTATCCCTATTGGAAGAACAACTTATTCAATTGGAAAACCGCTGGCAGCAAGAACTCTCCTTGATTAATAGAATTATTCATCTGCAAACTCAACTTTATGCCCCCTCCTTTCATCAACAACAGCATAATGATCCCAATGCCCTGCATGAAGAGCTAATAGCATTGCAACAACAATTAAAAACGTTACAAGGAGAGATCCCCCTTATCTTTGCTTCGGTAGACAGCAATGTTGTTTCCGCCGTTGTCTCAGACTGGACGGGGGTTCCTCTTGGCCGCATGGTAAAAGACGAAATTAATGCGGTATTGCATTTGGTGGATACACTCAACCAACGTATTATCGGGCAGTACCATGCTTTAGAGTTGATCGCAAAACGGGTACGAACTTCACGGGCAAAATTGGATGATCCCAATAAACCGGTGGGGGTGTTTATGTTATGTGGCCCTTCCGGTGTCGGTAAGACCGAAACCGCGCTGGCATTGGCGGAAACGCTATATGGTGGCGAACAGAATCTTATCACCATTAATATGAGTGAATTTCAGGAAGCCCATACGGTATCCACCTTAAAAGGGGCACCACCGGGGTATGTGGGTTATGGTGAAGGGGGAGTATTGACCGAAGCCGTGCGCCGGCGTCCCTACAGTGTGGTCTTACTGGATGAAATTGAAAAAGCCCACTCTGATGTCCATGAGATTTTTTTTCAAGTCTTTGACAAGGGTTGGATGGAAGATGGTGAAGGCCGCCACATTGATTTTCGCAATACCATTATTATCCTGACATCCAATATTGGGGCTGATTTGGTGAGTTCGCTGTGTTTACAACAGGCTCCTCTTCCAGATCCAGAAAAACTGAGTACCGCATTGCGAAAACCCTTACTGCACGTATTTCCTGCTGCCTTACTCGGACGTTTGATTGTCATTCCTTACTATCCATTGAGTGATAATGTGATGACAAGTATTGTTCACCTGCAATTGGCAAGGATCAAAAAACGTTTACTGGAAAACCATGACATTGTAGCTACATTTGATGAACCCATGATTAAATATATCGTTGGCCGATGTACAGAAATCGAATCAGGTGGCCGTATGGTAGATGCTATCCTGACCAACTCCTTGCTGCCGCAGATCAGCCAGCTCTTGCTCTCTGCTAACGCGAATGGTCAGCAATATCATCAATTACAAGTCTCTCTCGGACAAGGTGAGTTTCAGTTCCAGTTCATGGAATGAACTTGTGATTAAGAGAATATTTATTAGGGGTTGTTGATGTTTTAAGGTCATCGCCCTAATCACGTCATCCATCTCTGAGTAAAATTATTCATTCTGATTATTTGCAACAAGTCGGTTTTTCAGGTGAAGCCAGCCTGCCGGAATACATTGGGTTGGCATGAACTATTTCTGGCGTATCGTTGCATTTGCAGATTGTGTCTGTCACATATATTAAAAGCTGAATTTAATGTAGGGGGAGTTATGGGAGAATATCGGCACACAATTTCCAATATTATAGCAATGCCTAGTGATGTGCTGCTGCAGAAAACGGTTGAGGTGATTTTTCATCAGGAGAAGCGATTTCATTATTTTTTAGATACACCAAAACATAAACCGGGAGATCGGCTCAATATTATAGGACACAGCTCTCCAGTGGGCAGTCCAATATTATTTGCGGGAGCATATGTGAATAGTTTTGGAATGAATCCGCGTGTTTTTTGCCAAACAATCAATGCATTATTGACTGATATAAAAAATAGAGGGAAAAATATCCAATGTGTCAGAATAATAGCTTGCTACTCTGGAGCAAATAATCTTGCTCAAAAATTAGCTAATTATATCAATATGCCAGTTAAAGGCTCATTAGGAGGCACACGAGTTTATCCAACGATGCAATTTCATTCAATACCCAATATAAACCGTCATTTTATTGATAAGACAGATATAGGTGGTCACTATTATTTCGAGGAGAGGGAGAGACAGTTGATGCATGATCCCTCCTATGGTTTGTATAGGTGGTACAAACCTAAATCTTCAAATCCAGATAGTGAATTTGATGAGTTTGCTAGTCAACGAGTATCAAGACTTCAGCGTTCAGATTCAGACAGCGAATTTGATACGTTTGTTAGCCAACGAGTATCAAGACTTCAGCGTTCAGATTCAGACAGCGAATTTGATACGTTTGTTAGCCAACGAGTCAAAAGAAAATAGTCAGTAGCATAACGGATTTAACGGTTCTGTCGCATTAACAAAGAAAGTACGAGTGAAGATGAGGTGATTGATTTTTACTCAGCTAATTGATAGAAAAATGCCGCGGGTGAAATCGGACACCCTTCTTTTTGTCGGTATTGTCCTTTGCGCAACATACAGACCCATTCAATCCCGGCCAACACGGTCTGGGCCCGTCTGAAATTCTTGAATCCCAGCATAGGACGTGTTCGCCGTTTGATGTTGCGGTGATCCTGTTCAATCAGATTATTAAGGTATTTGTTTTGCCGGATAATGATGTCGTTATCCTTAGGTTTTCCCTGATTTAACTCGTCCACTGCGGCTTTATTGGCGCCACTTTTATCCATCGTCACCACGTCAGGTTGTCCATGCTGACGCATCGCCTTTTTAAAGAAACGCAAGGCGGCCTCCTTATCTCGATGGGCTGTCAACAAAAAATAAACCGTATCGCCGTCTGAATCCGCAGCACGGTAAAGGTAACTCCATTTCCCTTTGATTTTGATAGAGGTTTCGTCCATTCGCCACCGACGCCCAACAGCAGGCTTGCTCCGTCGATAGCGTTTGACCCTCAACGGGATCAGATGATGAACCCAGCGGGATAGCGTGGAATGATCGACGGTTATCCCCCGCTCAGCTAGCATTCCCTCCAGGTCACGCAGGCTCAGCGCATAGGCCAGATACCAGCGAACACACTGAGCGATAACATCGGTGGGATAATGCAGGCACCGGAAGGCTTTTCGGATAAGGAACATCGGTGAATCACTCAACAAAAAAACAGCATGATACCCGGACACGGCTTAATACGACAGAACCAACTTTATTTGCAACAGTGCCGTTTGTTCTCGAGAACGTAAACTATCAGACCCCCATTATCAGATTGAAGTTTCCCTTGATTGAGGTAATCACCGATATGGCGGTCAACGGTGGTCTGATGGAGTCGCTATGCCTTGACGATCATCACAGAACTCCACCCTTCAGAAGCCAGAAGGATAGCTTTTATTCTGTCTCGTACTTGACCATCGCGAGTTGTGTCGTGAAGACGCTCAAGTTTGATTTTTTGTTCTGATGTAATAAATATTTTCATAGCGAGGATAATGATCTCCATTTCGGATAAAATCAAGCACCTTCAATGATTACGGGTATATTAATATATAGAATTGCCACAATCTATCTTTTATATTAATTTTCACAGAGTAAATCTTTCTATTTCGCAAAATAATTTTAATATCATTATTAATGTATTTTACCTATGAACAGTGGATTTAATAAATACGCAAAATCAATAGCAAATTTAAAAATTATGAAGGATATATATTAATGAACTCAAATGTCTATTTACTCCTTAATGCAGATAATACCAGATATAATGAAATATTAAAAAGCGCAGACATAGCCTACCCTCAACCTATCAGTAACGATTGGCCTGATCTTCCTATCGAGTTTCAAATAAATATTGATGATGTGATTAATTTAAATGGTTATTTATATTTTTTTAAAGGCTCGCAATATGTTAAATTCGGTCATGTATTAAATGGTTAGTTGCTGTGATATGCTTCCGGCTTTTTAAGGATGAAGTATGGCCAAAGTTGATGTCTATTGCCGTTATTGCCACAAATCAGAACAGGTCAAAGGACATGGGAAAGGAAATGGCGGACATCCTCGTTATCGCTGTTATAGCTGCTGTAAGGTCTTTCAGTTGGCGTATACCTATCAGGCCTGCAAACCCGGCGTTAAAGAACAGATTGTCGATATCGCGATGAATAACGGGGGAATTCGTGACACCGCTCGGATCCTGAAAGTCGCCACCGCCACCGTCATGAAAACATTAAAAACCTCAGACCCCGAAACGTAACGACACTTCCCCTTGCGGAATGTGGCATCCAGATTGTCTGTGAAATCGACGAGCAATGGTCGTTTGTCGGCAATAAGAAAAACCAACGCTGGCTTTGGTATGCTTGGGAACCCCGCCTGAAGCGAATAGTGGCTCATGTTTTTGGCGATCGCAGTCGAAAAACGTTAGACAAGCTGCTTACCCTCTTATCTTCCTTTACTATTCGGTTTTACTGCACGGATGACTATGTTGTTTATGACCCACTTCCCGAGGAAGAGCACTTGACTGGAAAGGCGTTTACTCAGCGTATAGAGAGAACGAATTTAACGCATCGTACCCGAATCAAAAGGCTGAATAGAAAAACCATTGGGTATTCAAAATCGGAAGAAATGCACGATAAAGTGATAGGAACCTTTATTGAACGTGAACATTATTTTTAATACCTAATCTAATCATTTAATACATGACCTGAATTTGTGCCATACCAGCCATTAATCAATATATAGATTTGGCTGATTTAGTTCAGCCGGACTGTCTCGCGCTACCGAAACTCTTATAGCGATAGGATCCAGTTGTTCAGAATAACCGAATATGTGAAACTTACATCAGACAACCATCGGTAAATATTATAAGGACTTGATATGTCACAATTCGAAAAATTACCATTCGGAGATAAAACACCTCTAATACTTATTTTTGGTGGGATATTTTTACTCGCAGTTTCAATTTTAAAGTGGATGACATCTGATATTGAAGTGGACTGGCTGTATAACTCAATTGAAAGCTTGCTGGCTATTTACCTTGTCAACCTTGGAATCAGACTGCGTAAAAAGTATCGAAACAATAACGAGTGAATTTGAACCTTCCCGTATTACCAGAGGGTTATGAAACCATTCAAATTCATCTTTCATGGAGGTGATCTCTTTTTCGCTGAAAATCAGATTAACACATTGATTTATCTAGCATGCAGGGGTGTTCTCTAACCCCGATCGAGGTGCTGCTCACATCACCATAAAAACAATATAAGATATTGATTTTATGGTGATATAATGTACTGTCCGACCCTGATCAATTATCCGGTATTTCCGGTGAGTGGAACTTGTGACTATACCCTTATAACCGCCAACATTTCTTTAACTTCTTCATCTATACCAACTTCAATAAAGCCGAAACTGGCATAAAAATTTTTCGCAACAAGATTATTTGGGTCATAACAGATTTCTATTTCTTCCAATTGCTCTGTCCGTCTGATTTCCTCAATAGCTAGTGATAACGCTTTGCGCCCAATACCTTTATTTTGATGGCTTTTATCTACCATAAAACGCCAAATAGTTGTTTTTTGTCCGGTATCAGAAGGTACCCACATAAAAAAACCAACAGGTGTACCATCCAAATAAATCGCGCGAGTTTCATATGATGGAAAAAACTTGGATTGAGCGAGAGAAAACACATTTTCAGCAATATATTCTAGCTGTTCATCAGTTACAGATAGATCGCAGACAGCTTCATAATTGTCCTTATTTATATCAACTAACGCAATTAACATACCACACTCCAAATGGCTACATATCAATAACACTAGGATACTACACATGTAACTACAACCAAAGGGAATGGCAATTCTTATCTGTTTTTTTTGCAATAAAAAGCCCCGCGAGTGCGAGGCCTTGGAATTCAAGATACAAATTATAATTATATCCAATTGACATAAAGACGCTTGGTTACACCTGTATGTTTCAATATGGCACCCAATTTTTTTGCATCATTATTTTTATATGTATTGTCGATTACATGTCCGTATTCTGGTTTAGTTGTAATATCTAAGCTTTTACCTAGATTATAAGTCATACCATCAACCGTTATATGGAGTTCTTTAGTTTGAAAGAAATTTATCAAGTTATGGAAACTTTCTTGACTAGTATCAGAATACGCGAGCCAAAGAATCACTCCATCGCTATGCTCTCTATTTACATGCCAATAAAATGATGTGGTTTCCACAATGCCTGTTTTATTTTGAATGACTTTCAAATCACCAAAAGATTTCGACCACTCCTGCTCATCCCATTTGTACCCATCTTTTACATATCCCCAAGCAACATGACCTTCTGATCCTTGTAATGTTGCATTCGCGGTTCCTATAAAAAGATCAAAAGACAACATGAAGTCCATTTTTACCCAATCACAGGTCATGTATTAAATGGTTAGTTGCTGTGATATGCTTCCGGCTTTTTAAGGATGAAGTATGGCCAAAGTTGATGTCTATTGCCGTTATTGCCACAAATCAGAACAGGTCAAAGGACATGGGAAAGGAAATGGCGGACATCCTCGTTATCGCTGTTATAGCTGCTGTAAGGTCTTTCAGTTGGCGTATACCTATCAGGCCTGCAAACCCGGCGTTAAAGAACAGATTATCGATATCGCGATGAATAACGGGGGAATTCGTGACACCGCTCGGATCCTGAAAGTCGCCACCGCCACCGTCATGAAAACATTAAAAACCTCAGACCCCGAAACGTAACGACACTTCCCCTTGCGGAATGTGGCATCCAGATTGTCTGTGAAATCGACGAGCAATGGTCGTTTGTCGGCAATAAGAAAAACCAACGCTGGCTTTGGTATGCTTGGGAACCCCGCCTGAAGCGAATAGTGGCTCATGTTTTTGGCGATCGCAGTCGAAAAACGTTAGACAAGCTGCTTACCCTCTTATCTTCCTTTACTATTCGGTTTTACTGCACGGATGACTATGTTGTTTATGACCCACTTCCCGAGGAAGAGCACTTGACTGGAAAGGCGTTTACTCAGCGTATAGAGAGAACGAATTTAACGCATCGTACCCGAATCAAAAGGCTGAATAGAAAAACCATTGGGTATTCAAAATCGGAAGAAATGCACGATAAAGTGATAGGAACCTTTATTGAACGTGAACATTATTTTTAATACCTAATCTAATCATTTAATACATGACCCAATCACAAGCCATCATATCTTCTTGTGCGGGCTGCCACTGTTCAAAATTATTGTGTATACGCTTCTTAATAACATAAGGAAGATTATCACCTTCCCCTGATTCAGGAACAAGTCCTATGTATTCATTGGGGTAATCCCAATCATTGCGATACATAAGGTTTCCTAAATACAATTGAATTATCGCCCAAGGATATGAACCAACGGGTGCAACTACATCGTGATTTTTGTATTGATCAGGGTTGATAAAGCAATTTTGATTAGCACTCGTTTTCTCTGGCTTATTAATTTCAGACATAAATCCCTCACTTTATTATTCGTTAAAGGTCATTTCATCCTACTGCTAAATTGCCAGTCAATATTACTTAAGGTGGGTTTTTATATCAATTGAATACCGTATAGCAAAATTAATACGCATTTAAATAGGGTTGCGCATTATAAAATCTGTCTATTAGTCGAGTACGTGATTCAGGGAGCTGTCAATTTGAAGTTTGCTGCTGATTACAAATACCCTTTATTGAATACAGGGCAGTAAAAAACCCACCTATTAAGTGGGTTAATTTATTACTTACAATTCTGGCAAAATATCAGAATTAATTAAAATATGGCTGATTTCGGACACTTTTGCAAGTTTTATAGATCATGGTCTGATTTTTGTTTAATTCTTAATCTGATGATATCTTGGAGTGCTTCTCTATCCATGTTTTCGCATAACTCCACCAAGGCTATCCAATGTGCCGCATAATTATTTTTCCAATTGTATAAACTCACCCCAGTCAAGCTGGCCAATTCTGATCTGGTATAAGATAAGAAATTCTCTGAACGACACCCCTTGGCACGTTGCTGAACGGCCAACCATACCAATCCTTTCAATCTCGTGCTGACTTTGATTGATAACCGACGGTTTGTTTGCCCTGCCAGAAAGCCTCCCCAGAGATATTCGCATATTTCAACCTGATAGCGATAATCCAGGGAATGTGCATAACAGTACAGTACCCATGCCAGTTTGGGTTTATCCATGGCCAGTACTGCCCGCCGCCACGAGCTCCCCCTGTATGTTATCGGGTTAATAGGCGGTTTGGGCTGTTTTCTCATGCGGGTTTCAAGACAAAAAACCGGATCGGTATCCTGTACGACCCAGTGATTTCCCACCCTAATACGGGCTTTATTGCGCTAATTCAATTGTATTTAGGAAACCTTATGTATCGCAATTATAGTGATCTGTACATGTCAGTGGAGAGTCTTCAAATGCCGCCAATTGCCCCTTGGTTTCACCGGCAATATCAAACAATGCGGGGATAATCTGCGTGCGTACGTATTGCAAGTCATGCGAATACCATTTAGTCATTATTTGATTGCCCCTATTCCCAGCGATCTGTCCAAAAAACGAAATAATAAATCCACCTGGCTACCGTGTTTTTCTTCCCATGCCAGCCTGTCCCGATGCAGGTCGTCATGACATTCCCGGCAAAGTGGCAGACAAAACAAATCATGCGCCTTAGTACCCATCCCGCCCTGCCCATGACCGATAATGTGGTGGGGATCATCGGCAGGACGTTGACAGGCCGCACAGGGCTGGGATTTCACCCATTTCAGCCATTGGGTATTGCGCCACCGTTGTAATTTTGGCAAACGCATAAAGCTGGCGGGCGGTTCAGCGTCAACCTCTGCCGTCAGCACATTTTTAACCTGCTCCACACGCTCATTAACAATGTCCTGTGAGGTCAGGGGTTCCCATCGGATATCATGTTCGCTGGTGGTACTTCCAATTTTCTCTCCGTGGTCATCTGCCCGCTGCAGGGCGCGATGACTGATAAATGATGGCAGCAAATCCGCCACCCGATGAATGACCGCCCAGCTAAATAATTCTGGCCATGTCACCTGATGATGAGCAGGCAACCGGAAATCACTGATGACGTTATGCAATACCCACTGATACAGGTTTTGTTCCGCTGCGTTTTGTATACGATCAGAGCCGTCCCGACATTGGTTATCATGATGCCAGCATGTTCTGACGGCGCTGTTATTATATACAGTTATTGTCAATAAATTATGATGGTAATTTTCCTCATCTGCCGCCTGGCAGAATGAAATCGTCTGGGCGATGTAATGCTTCATCCCTTCCAAACCGCCAGCGACTTTAATGACCCGCTCATGCTGAAAAAAAGGGTACAAACGCTTATCGGAAGCCAGCCATTGCCCTTCTGTTACTTGCCCTGATGGAGCAGACCGGAGCACAGCAGGCTCAGGCGTGAGCAACATCCTGCCATAAAACCCATCCAGGAGATGGCGACCCGGCTTAAAGACCACCAGCCCCAGATCACGGACAATGTGCGGGGTCAGTAAATAATTCATGCCATGTACCCCACTTTGTATTCCGCCCACAAACCCGCCACCCAGCGAATTCCCTTTGTGGTAAAGCGTGATTGAGTGAACGCATGAGCATTAGTGATATTTGTGCCCGTCTTCACTTCAAACCGTTTTGCATCGATGTGGTTCTGGTAGGGCAGCATCGTGCCATTCAATCGATACATGATCCGCCTGTCCAGCAGGAACCCGCGAAACTCCGGTTCTTTTGCCTCAATCAGCTTGCAAACCTGCCGAAATGTCATTGATCCACGCGCATCCACATACCGATCCACAAACGCCACTTTTGGGGCTGCATCGGCTAATTGTGATTCCAGCGCCTGATTGTGCTCGGCCAAATCTGCAGCTAACCGCAATGCGTCAGGCAGCGTTTGGGGGATATGAGAAATTTGGTGCTGTTCCAGTGCCTGCCAGCAATCCACCAGCCGGGCAGTAAACTCAGGGGATAACTGTGCAACAATCACATAGCTGTCACGCTTGCCTATCCGGTATTCATAAGTGGTTTGATTCTGGTGATTTTTGACTTCCACCATTGGTGGGAGTTGAATAACAGCCCGTTCTGCCAGCCGTTCGACGGTTCTTTTCACTGAATCATGTCGGGACTCAACCAGATCAGCAATCTCCCTGCTCGACATGGTTAATCCGTATGCCATTAAACTTGCCATCAAATCACGCCCTTACCCTGTCCGCGTTTCACCCGTTTCCTGAGATCTTGATAGTGGATTTCAAAATTGAAATACGGCCAATCACGCTGACTCTGACGGATAATTTTCAGCAATATCTGACCCTCACACCAGTGACCCCGTAACTGCCTCAGCGACCACCTGCGGCGCAACTGATAAGCCATCACCAGCAGAGGGAAAATATTCACGCCATAGACCATTTTGCTGCGCTGGAACATTATGCAGTCCCCCCATTCTGCTCAGAGCTTCCACCAACAACCCGAAATCCCGATAGCAACTCGTCTTTCGCAATCTGTTCTGCGGCCTGCTTCCAGATCCCACGCCAAGCAGCCAGTCCAGGCACTTCATTCATGCGACCCACTCCCGCTTTACGTGCCAGTTGTGCCGCCCGTTCCTGAATACGGTTTGCCGGTGTCCAGCCTGTTGAAAATAGCTGTCGGAATGTTGCGTCACGCTCCACGGTATCAATGACAACGTCGGCTTCCCCGGCTTTCAGCCAGCGACCGTTAACACAGGCAGGACGCTCTGCTTTGTGCCATTTGCACGCCTTGTCAAAATATTCCGCGCAATTTTCCGGGCTAAACAGGGTTTTTGGACGCAGGTAATCCCGCATTTTGCCGTCGTTCGCCCACTTGGCAATCAAGTAATCTGTGATCAGTATCAAATCTTCCGTTGCGTAACCTTCACTTAAACGTGCACGGATGTAGCCCATACTGGTTTTTCCGTCACGGTAGTTGGAATCAGTGGCCTGATTGAAGTAGTTCAATACCTGATGAGCGGGATCGTTAGGTTCCTCGGGAATGTCATTTTCTGCGATATCCAGCGCGAACGTCATATTTTATGTGATGGGCGGGAATTGAATATTGCGCCGGATATTGTCTGCGATTTTCGCTCGTTGCCATTTGCCAGTAACACATTTCAGTTGGTTGTGTTCGACCCACCTCATCTGGAACGAGCAGGTGAAAACGGTTGGCAGCGGAAAAAGTACTCCGAAAGACCGAAGAATTTGAACGATATTCTAACAACGGAGCTGAACAACATTATTTTTGATGCGACACGGGAAGGAAAGGCGACACTTGCAGGAGTGGCGAAAGTAATTTTGGAGAACAGTTATCAGAAAGGAGAAAAGCAATGAGAATGAACACAGCGTTTTTGTTAATGGCAGAGTTTGAAACCTCGCAAATTCCGCTGTCAACTATAGCCGAGAAATACCTTGAACTAACCCCAGCGACAGCAGAGCGTAAAGCTATTGAAGGCAAGTTAAAATTTCCGACATACAGAATGAATGACAGCCAGAAATCACCGCGAATTGTTCATGTGCACGATCTTGCTGAGTATATCGATAAGCAAAGGGAGTTGGCAGCAAAAGAAGTGGAAAGAATGCAGTTTAAAAAAAAGTAAATTGATTGGAATTCATATCCGGGTGCTATTTCTCAGCACCCCAATAGAACCCCAGTTAATATTAATTAGTTGATATGTAATAAAATAATCCCCACTGTATATAGCCGGCAGATAAAAAAATCGCGGGATTATACCTCCTTTTCGACACCGAGCCACTATCAATCCGTTGACTTTTATCAAGCATAAGCATTTTTCCTTTTATTTCTGTCTGGCAGGAAACCTGCATAAAGCTATCGCAAACGTTTGCTTAGACTGTTAGAATTGCCACCGTTCTGTTTTATTCATTCAAATGCAACCGCCTGGGGGCTACGCAGTGACCAACAAAACCTCTCTTAGCTATAAAGATGCTGGTGTCGATATTGATGCTGGCAATACCTTAGTCAATCGTATCAAAGGTGTCGTGAAACAGACCCGTCGCCCTGAAGTGATGGGGGGATTAGGCGGTTTCGGGGCACTATGTGCGCTGCCACAGAAATATCGTGAACCTATCTTAGTTTCTGGTACAGATGGCGTTGGCACCAAGCTGCGTCTGGCTATGGATCTGAAACGCCACGATACCATCGGGGTTGATTTGGTCGCCATGTGTGTCAATGATCTGGTTGTTCAGGGAGCCGAACCGCTTTTCTTCCTAGATTACTATGCAACAGGCAAACTGGATGTTGATACCGCAGCCAGTGTCATTACGGGTATTGCCGAAGGTTGCAAGCAAGCTGGCTGTGCCCTGGTCGGTGGTGAAACCGCCGAAATGCCGGGTATGTATCATGGTGAAGATTATGATGTGGCAGGGTTTTGTGTCGGCGTGGTGGAAAAGTCAGAGATCATTGATGGCAGCCAAGTTCAAGTGGGTGATGCGCTAATTGCACTGGCATCCAGTGGGCCACATTCCAATGGTTATTCATTGATCCGTAAAATCCTTGACGTCAGCCAGACCAATCCGGAAACAGCAGAGCTTGAAGGTAAATCGCTGGCAGATCATTTGCTTGTCCCAACCCGAATTTATGTCAAGCCTGTTCTTGAACTGATTGAACAGTTCGAGATCCACGCCATTGCCCATCTGACTGGCGGCGGCTTCTGGGAAAATATTCCCCGCGTTCTACCGGAAAATATGCAGGCCAAAATCAATGCCTCCAGTTGGCAATGGCCAGCTATCTTTACGTGGTTACAGCAGGCAGGCAATGTCAGCAATCACGAAATGTATCGCACATTTAACTGCGGAGTAGGCATGATCATCGCTCTGCCACAATCTCTGGCAGAACAAGCGGTTGAGTGGCTGAACGCGGCAGGTGAAAACGCTTGGCAGATTGGTACTATTACCGAATTTGATACCAATACTGAACTGAACACCAACGAGCAACAAGTTATCATCAGCGAATGAAAACCATGAAAAAGATTGTCGTCTTGGTTTCCGGTAATGGCAGCAATCTTCAATCCATTATAGACGCCAGCCAGCAAAACCGGATTAATGGGCATATCTGTGCGGTATTCAGTAATAACGACAATGCCTATGGTCTGCAACGTGCAGAACAAGCGGATATCCCCGCCCATTTTCTCAATCCGCAAGCGTTTTCGGATCGCACGGCTTATGATTGCGCCCTGCTCACAGCCATTGATCAATATCAGCCAGATTTAGTGGTACTAGCGGGCTACATGAGAATACTATCGCCTGATTTTGTGCAGCACTACTGTGGGCGCATGCTCAATATACATCCTTCTCTGCTGCCCAAATACCCCGGTCTGCATACTCACCGTAAAGCCATTGAAAATGGCGATCAAGAACATGGCACTTCCGTCCATTTTGTTACCGAACAGCTTGATGGCGGCCCCGTTATTTTACAGGCCAAAGTACCTATTTTTGAGGAAGATCAGGAAGAAGATGTCATCAGGAGAGTTCAGGTTCAAGAGCATGATATCTATCCGCTGGTCATTGGCTGGTTCTTAGATGGGCGTCTGGGAATGAGCGATAATGTAGCAATACTGGATGGCAAAATACTGCCACAGCAGGGTTACGCCTCAGAATAATCGATACTGCTAGACCCCAAACTTACAGCATTGTATTAAGACGAAACGTGTTAAGGTAAGACGCGTTAAGATGATACTTTGCTGTAAACCGTCATTCAGCTTAAATTCTCTTATACACCCAGTAAATCGGCTATTTATTCATCTAACAAAATATTAATCTGGCAATAATTATGTATCTGGTAATAATTAATTATCCGAACATTAATTACCGCGAATCATAGTTAGCGTGGGCCAAATTTAAACCAGCCTTTAACAAGCACTGAGGTATCCAATGTCCAGTGGTTCTGAAAATCCACCTGTAAATTTACGTCCTCTTGAGCGGGAAGATCTCCCTTTCGCTCACCAAATCGATAACAACGCCAGTGTCATGCGTTATTGGTTTGAAGAACCCTATGAAGCTTTTGTCGAGCTATGTGATCTCTATGACAAGCATATCCATGACCAAAGCGAACGCCGTTTTATCATTGAGAGCATGAACGCCAAAGTCGGATTAGTGGAATTGGTCGAAATTGATTATATTCACCGACGCGCAGAATTCCAGATTATCATTACACCGGCCTATCAGGGGCAAGGCTATGCAACCAAAGCGGCTAAACTTGCGATGGAATACGCATTTTGTGTATTAAATCTCTATAAACTTTATTTAATTGTTGATAAAGAGAATGAAAAAGCGATTCATATATACAACAAATTAGGGTTCCATACCGAAGGCGAATTAATCGATGAGTTTTTTATAAACGGCTCTTATCATACTGCCATTCGGATGTGTACTTTCCAACACCACTATTTTGCCAATAAAGCCTGCGAATCCCAGACCAGCTCGCTGGCCCATTAAACTAAATGGAGTAGTAATGTCCCACGACCGCCTCTATAACGAAAAAGAACTCAGTTGGCTCTCTTTCAATGAACGTGTACTTCAGGAAGCGGCTGACAAAAGCAATCCACTTATTGAAAGAATGAGGTTTTTAGGGATCTACTCCAATAATCTGGATGAATTTTATAAAGTTCGCTTTGCCGATGTAAAACGGCGCATTCTTATCAGTGAAGAGCGGGGTTCTGCCACCAGCGGCCGCCAATTATTGAAAAAAATTCAGGCTAAAGTTGTAAAAATCGATCAAGAGTTCGATGAGCTCTATAACGATTTATTGTTGGAAATGGCACGTAATCAGATTTTCCTGATTAATGAGCGACAAATATCCCCCAATCAGCAAATTTGGTTGCGGCAATATTTTCGCCAGCATTTACGCCCACACATTACACCTATTGTCATCAATCCAGAAACCAATCTGGTTGAATTTTTGAAAGATGATTACACCTATCTGGCTATTGAAATTATTCGGGGGCAAGAGACAAAATATGCCCTGCTGGAAATTCCCTCAGACAAAGTCCCCCGTTTTGTCAATTTGCCTCCAGAAATGCCACGCAGACGCAAATCGATGATCTTACTTGATAATATTCTGCGCTATACGCTGGACGAAATTTTCAAAGGTTTTTTCGATTACGATACGCTGAATGTTTATTCGATGAAAATGACCCGTGATTCCGAATATGATCTGGCAACAGAGATGGAATCCAGTCTGTTGGAACTGATGTCTTCAACCCTGAAACAGAGGTTGACCGCCGAACCTGTCCGTTTTGTTTATCAGCGTGATATGCCTGATGAAATGGTGGATCTCCTGCGCAGTAAACTGGGGCTATCCAATGATGACTCCGTGATTGCCGGTGGCCGCTATCACAATTTCAAAGACTTCATCAAGTTTCCCAATGAAGGGAACCGAAATCTGCTGAACAAAACAATGCCACGACTACGCCATACTTGGTTTGAGCATTTTCGTAACGGTTTTGATGCCATCCGTGAGCAGGATGTTCTGCTCTATTATCCTTATCACACCTTCGAGCATGTGCTGGAATTGCTGCGTCAGGCATCGTTCGACCCCAGCGTGTTGTCTATCAAGATCAATATTTATCGTGTGGCAAAAGATTCACGTATTATTGATTCAGTGATCCATGCCGCCCACAACGGCAAAAAAGTGACTGTGGTGGTTGAATTACAAGCCCGTTTTGATGAGGAAGCCAATATCCACTGGGCGAAGCGACTGACTGAGGCGGGTGTACATGTTATTTTCTCCGCACCGGGCCTGAAAATTCACGCCAAGTTATTTGTTATCTCGCGTCTTGAAGGGGATGAAATTGTCCGCTATGCCCATATTGGAACCGGGAATTTCAATGAAAAAACGGCTCGTTCATACACTGATTATTCTTTGCTGACTGCCAAGCCGGAAGTCACCAACGAAGTTCGCCGTGTATTTAACTTTATTGAAAATCCTTATCGCCCAGTCACGTTTGAGAATCTGATGGTATCACCGCAAAATTCGCGAGCTATGCTCAACCAACTGATTACTCAGGAAATTGAAAATGCCAAAGCAGGCGAAGCGGCGGGCATCACTCTGAAAATCAACAACCTTGTGGACAAGGAATTGGTGGATCGCTTGTATGATGCCTCAGAAGCGGGTGTCAAAGTGCGTCTTCTGATACGGGGAATGTGCTCTCTAGTGCCAAATCAGGCGGGTTTCAGTGAGAATATACAAGTCACCAGCATTGTGGATCGCTTCCTCGAACACGATCGAGTTTATGTTTTCACTAACAAAGGGGATGAAAAGGTTTTCCTTTCTTCGGCTGACTGGATGACCCGCAATATCGATTATCGTATTGAGGTCGCAGTTTGTCTGCTCGATCCTCAATTAAAACAGCGGGTTTTGGATATTCTGGAATTGCAGTTCAGTGATACAGTTAAGGCTCGCTATATCGATAAAGAGTTAAGCAATCGCTATGTTCCACGCGGAAATAAGCGTAAAATTCGCGCACAAATTGCCGTCTATGATTACCTGAAGACATTGGAACAACCGGAGCCAAGAGCCTGATCTATGCCGTTGAAACACGACAAACCAATGCCCAAACCCATGGAAATTGCCACCATTGATCTGGGCTCTAATAGCTTTCACATGGTGATCGCCCGTATTGTGAATGGCGCACTACAGGTGATCGGGCGTTTAAAGAAACGCGTTCACCTCGCTGATGGCCTCAACAGCAAAAATGAATTAAGTGAAGAAGCCATTAATCGTGGCCTTGCCTGTCTTTCTCTGTTTGCAGAACGGTTGCAGGGTTTTTCCCCTAATAATGTCTGTCTCGTAGGTACTCACAGCCTGCGTGAAGCCACCAATGCACAAGAGTTTCTAAAACGGGCGAAAGAAGTCATCCCCTACCCCATTGAAATCATTTCCGGTCATGAAGAAGCCCGCCTGATCTTCATGGGTGTTGAACATACTCAACCGGAAAAAGGCCGTAAGCTGGTGATCGATATTGGTGGTGGTTCTACAGAACTGGTGATTGGTGAAGATTTCGAACCGCTGTTAATTGAAAGCCGTCGCATCGGCTGTGTTAGTTTTTCTCGTCAATTCTTTCCTGACAACATAATAAACGAACAAAATTTCCGTAGGGCGCGGCTTCAGGCTGCACAGAAGTTAGAAAACCTTGTTTGGCAATTCCGGATGAAAGGCTGGGATTTTGCCTTGGGAGCATCAGGAACCATCAAAGCAGTGCAAGAATTACTCGTCGGATTAGGTGAAAAAGATGGTCTGATTACACCTGAGCGTCTCAATATGCTGGTGAAGCGGGTTCTGAAATACAAGAATTTCAAATCACTGGATCTGCCTGGTTTATCCGAAGACCGCAAACAAACCTTTGTTTCCGGCCTGGCTATCCTGTGTGGTGTGTTCGATGTCCTGCATATTCAAGAACTGCGCTTGTCTGACGGGGCACTGCGTGAAGGCGTACTTTACGAGATGGAAGATCGTTTCCGTCATCAGGATATTCGTCAGAGAACCGCCAAAAGCCTTGCTGACCATTATAATATCGATAGAGAACAAGCCGAGCGCGTTTGGAGTACTGCCAAAACACTTTACGATCAATGGGTGACGCAGAATCCGAAACGGCTCCAGCCACAACTGGAATCAATTCTGCTTTGGGCGGCAATGCTGCATGAAGTCGGTTTAAGCATAAACCTGAGTGGGCTACAGCGGCATTCCGCTTACATCCTGCAACACACCGATCTGCCGGGCTTTAACCAAGAACAGCAATCATTGCTGGCAACATTGGTACGCTATCATCGCAAGGCCATTAAAGTGCATGAGCATCCCCGCTTTTACCTGTTCAAGAAAAAACAATATCTCCCGATGCTCCAGATATTACGGTTGGCAACATTACTCAACAACCAGCGCCAATCCACCACAACACCCGAGTCGCTCAGGCTGGACACTTCTCATGGTCACTGGACGCTCTACCTGCCACAAAACTATTTAATCAAAAATGCCCTGATGCAGCTCGATTTGGAAAAAGAGCAGGCTTACTGGAGTGACGTGGTTGGCTGGTACTTGCATATCAAAGAGGAAACGGCGTAACGATATCACCCCATGAAGCAGAAAAAGAATACCGTTCAGATTATATTATCGTTAGATAACGGGATCGCCCTGTTTTTTTGCACTATTTTTGCACCAAAGGTACACCATGTTACAACCGGCCTTTAAATCTGGTAATTCAACTGTTGCCAGTCAACATTCCCAAAAGCTGGCAGTTGTTCGCCAACGTCTGCTGTCTCTTTTTATTAACGATAAATTATTCGTTGATACGTTATTAGGTCAGGCTGATGAACATTCAACAATCAGCGACGAGCAGTTACTGGAAAAAATTGAGGAAGTCAGTGCGCAGCTGGCCAATCTGCACGCTGCCGACATTGCAGATATTCTGGAAGCCCTGCCCTACGATGAACGTCTTGCTTTATGGCGACTCATCGATAATAACCAGCGCGGTGAGGTTCTGGTGGAAGCCTCCATTCCGGTCTGGGACAATTTAATCAAGGATATGTCTGACCTTGAATTGTTGAAAGCCATTGGCACACTGCATGTGGATGAGCAGGCTTATATTGCAGAATATCTACCCCGCGATACTACACGCCGTTTACTGACTTATCTGGAACCGAGTCAACGCAACCGTATTCGTGAAGTATTGCAGTACCACAAAGACAGCATCGGCCAGATGATGGATTTTGAGTTTGTGACAGTGCGAAGCAACATCACACTCAGTACGGTACAACGTTTCCTGCGTTCCAGAGGCTCGATTCCCGACGCAACGGATAAAATTTTTGTCATTGACCGCAAAAACCGCCTTCAGGGGGAACTCCCGCTCACAACCCTACTAACCAATGCACCGGATAAGTTGGTTGCAGAAGTGATGAATACAGAGACTGTCACTTTCTTACCAGAGCAAAAAGGCGAGGATGCCGCCAGTGCGTTCGAACGTTACGATTTAATTTCCGCTGCCGTGGTGGATAATAACGGTCGCCTGATGGGGCGTCTGACCGTTGAGGATATCGTTGACACCTTAAGTGAAGAAACAGACACCAATATCCGACGCATGGGGGGATTAAGCCGTCAAGAAGATGTCTTCGCTCCTGTTGGGCAGACAGTAAAAACCCGCTGGACATGGCTCGCCATTAACTTGTGCACCGCTTTTATTGCCTCGCGGGTGATTGGCTTGTTTGAACATACCATTTCCCAACTGGTTGCCCTTGCGACATTAATGCCCATAGTGGCGGGTATAGGAGGTAACACAGGCAACCAGACCATTACCATGATCGTTCGGGCGTTGGCACTCCACCAAATCCAATCCGGCAGTTTTTCTTATCTGTTATTGAGGGAGTTCGGTGTTGCTCTGATTAACGGTGTTATCTGGGGTGGAATCATGGGCGTTGTCACCTATCTACTCTATGGCGATCTTGCGATGGGCGGTGTGATGACAATGGCAATGATATTAAATCTGCTGATGGCAGCTCTAATGGGAGTATTGATTCCATTTATTATGATGAAACTGGGGCGAGATCCGGCCATTGGTTCCAGTGTGATGATCACGGCAATGACCGATACTGGCGGATTCTTTATCTTTTTGGGGTTGGCAACGCTGTTTTTGATTTGAGCTTCATGGGAGAAACGCCGATTTATAAATGATATCGGCGTTTTCGATCCTGTTTCTAAATTTGTGTCATTGCCTGTTTTTGATATGTTTAATTTATCAACGAGAACAGGTGGCAAGATGATATCCTTTGACTATCCGTGATTAAACCTGACAAACTTTGATTGAATTTATATTTAAATTCAATGTATTAAATTAAATTCATGACTATTAATACTTATTAATGACTAAAGGTGATTAAATAAAATCATTACACAGAATAATGAATCAATAATAAATAATTATTTAAAAAACAATTGAATATGAAAAATAATGAGTGTTTTTAAATTAAAATGCACACATGTATGTACAAACAAAAAAAAGTACTCTATATGACATGTAGCAATTGATTTTACACTGGCTGAATGGGGGGATCAGTTCCGAGATGAGGGATAAAAAAGCCCGGCGTCTCAACCAAACATTATGATCGCTACGACTACCTGAAAGAAAAGCCGGAGATTGTGGAGAGGTGGGAAGGGAAGCTACTGTCTCTATAGGGCAGAAATCTGCCCTTTGACATACGGGGTATCTGCACAAACAAAAGGTATTGAGGAAATCCCAATACCCTCACCCGTGAGTATAAAACCAAAGTAGGCATTCCATTTGAAACGGAAGGATTGAATTAAAAGGTGAGAAATTCCCACCTTTAGATAACTTGTTGATTTTGCTTATTTCCGGCATGGGGCGGGAATTTAATTAAATCAAGAGGTTAAATTAAAGGGGAGGATTGTCCCCTTTAAACTCATAGTCTTATCAGTCAGCCATAGGCAAATAGATTTTGTTAATGTCCCACCAACCATTCCATGCCATCCTAATCAGAAGTTCTCTCCAGTATTGATGAACCTTTTTATTGATGTTCACCGGCGGAGAAGTAACCCGCCTTCATGTTTTTTAGCAATGTTATTGTTGATTAAATGAGGGAATAAATTATGCAAGATAAAAAGCCTGATGTGCCTGTCTCAGAAGATAGCAATCTCGTTATTGTTACAACACCGGAATATGTCAAAGATTCAATCAAAGAAGCCATTGCAGCACACGCCACAAGCCGTAACCATCCTTATGCAACTCAGGCAGAACCGGGATTTGTCACTTTAAATAATGAAGTCAATAGCGATAGTGAGTTAACCGTCGCAACCTCTAAAGCAGTAAAAACGGCATATGACCTCGCCAATACAGCCAATCAGAATACCAAGAGTGCAAACGAGAGCGCTGATAACGCAAATGATAATGCCAATACTCGCTTAGCAAAAGACCAGAACGGAGCCGATATTCCTAATAAGGAAGAATTTGTTAAAAACCTCGGATTAGAGCCAAGGATGGAAGGATTGGCTTTACCTGTTGGCGTCCCCGTTCCTTGGCCAACAGAGAGCCCACCTGAAGGCTGGTTGATATGCAACGGTGATTCATTTGATAAAGTAAGATATCCAAAACTTGCTATTGCTTATCCATCTGGAAAATTACCTGATTTAAGATCTGAGTTTATTCGCGGTGCAGATGCAGGACGTGGAATTGATCCAACTATTAATGTGTTATCCGCAAAGCCCAGCCAAATCCAATCACACACACATGATTATCGTGACCGATATTATAGCGAGAACAGTGGCTCTATTGATGGTGCTACAAACTGGGAGTGGCAACCTGATGGGTATAACAATTCCCTAGGTTCAGGTAGAACGGATAATGACAATAACACATTTCTGTATTATAACGGCACGACCAGCAGCACTGGTGGAACTGAAACACACCCTCGCTATATCGCATTTTTATACATAGTAAGAGCCGCTTAAGGCGATGCATATACAACTCATACCAACCCGCACCTTCCTGCGGGTTTATTGCCATGCTTCGGCTTTTCATCTCAAATCCCACACCAAGCCCACCCACCAGTTTACCGCCCACAATTTCCCCAATCCACCCAACTACCCGCTAATCTCCCCTATTGGCTATTTATTGACGGCTGACGTGACGCCGTACTCCTGCTGAGGATCAGATGCCAATACCTGTTTCTGGTTCCAGATAGAATCCTCCGGCATCTGGACGCGGACGTCTAATCGGGTGCCGGCTGGTAAATCACAGGGTTCATCATCCGTGTAATAAGCCGGCTCATCCACTGACTTCATGCGCCTGTTCTGTAATCGGGCAGGCATATGCGCGTTCTGTCTGTGTGTGACTTTGATTTCAATAGCCCCATCCGGCAGCACTTTATCATCAACATACACTAACTCATTGCCATTGACGTCACGGGGAACGCTGATACCGCCATGAACACCCCATGCACCGTCTGAGTTATAGCCAAGGATGCCGGATAGTTTGTAGTGACCGAGGCCGAGTCTGGTGACTGTCGCCCCTTCGGATTCGTCGTTAGTGGTAAAGGTGCCATCGGGGTAGATTTGGATGATGGGGGAGGCTTTCTTGAGATAACCGCTACCGTCAAAGGTCGTGTTTTTGGTCGTAATAAACTCAATTTTATCATCCCATTTGCCATAGCGTCTTCGCCTATAATACAGGGGGACGGAGCCTAAATCGCCACCAATAATGATATTGAATTCATCATCACTGAATAAAGATACTGCTATCTGTGTATACGAATCTGTCCATGAAACAGATGAATTGGCATTGCTGTTAAAAAATCCTATTGTTTTGATTTTGTTAAACCCAGATAAATATTCACTGGTTGCGGAAACATATGATTTCCATTTTGTCCACTGATTACCACTCCGATAACGACTAGCCAACCCTGTATCATCCACCTGAATTTGTGCGATCATTCCTGTGTTATCCATACCGCCACCACGAGTCATGGCCATAATGGGGGCGTATTCGTTCCAGAAGTTTTTTGCACTACTGCCCCCTCCTGCATACCAGCCAGCCTCAGCCAACGTATTTGCATCCGTAAAGGTCTTCGCTGTTGATGGCGTTGCGCCCACACCGAAATCCCCCACTTTCAACGTTCCCGCTAAACCCAGGTTTTTCACAAACTCCGGCTTATTCGGAATATCTGCCCCGTTCTGCTCCTTAACCAGTTTCCCTTCCACCGCCGTCTGCAATGCCCGGATGGAGTCCAGCGTGACTTTCTGCCCGTTCGGCATCTCCACTTCGACCTTGCCGCTTTCACTCATCCACCGGTCCATGTTTTGCAGGAACAAGATGATATAGGCGTTAATGGCGCATATATGCCGGACACCATCGGAAACCGTATCGGGAACGGTGGTTGAGATAACATAGTTTGCATTATCAAGGTTGACCGAGGGTGCAAAGGCCAGCACCAGTTCCGTGTCTGAATTCACCGACCGGATGACATTCTGAATCACCGTATTACCGGATTGAATGGAGATAATCTGGCCTGCGGCAATGCCGTTAATATTGGATTTCCATTGGGTGCCCGTTCCCCGGACAATAGCCGAGCCTGACACGATATTTGTTGTGCCGTCTGAGTAGATCATAATAATTTCCTGAAAATAGGATGCAAAAAAAACGCAGTTACGCGGTTCGGTTAATCGTAGAGCGTGCAATCAATATAAGGGCTGGTCAGGTTCCATGTTCGTTCACTGATAATCCAGTTCGTCTCACCGTCTGCCACGCGCGCCATTAGCCGGGTATTGTGTCCATCAAACGCAGTGGAAAATGAAGTTTCGTTATCCCGGGTTCGTGTATCATCGGGCGTATCATATTTGGACAGTATCCAACCCGTTTTCTGCATTAATATGCCTTTTTTCCCTTGCACCACAGTTTCTTTGCTGCTGTGGGAACTGAGTTCCCCTTCGATACTCAAAGGCCTTGTATCGCTGGTAATGACACATTTTCCTGCTTCGTCCCAGACAGCAATTCCCCAATCCGGGACAGGCTGGGGATAAACCAGAGTGAACAGATAAATCTCACACAAGATCGAAGTCTCAGTGCCACTCTCGCCCCGGGTTATCTCAATACCCCATTCCGAACCGCCCCCGAACATGACCCCATAAGGTGCATACCAGACATTGCTGGTGTGAGCACACATAAACGCCATGCAGGGTTGTTTCGTGCTGATACCCGTTTCTATCCGCTTCACGTATCTGTCAGTCCAGACCGATTCTTTTCTCACAAAAGAAAGGGGGGTCGTTTTGGGTGTCCACCACGGAACACCGTTACCCGTTGTTAAAAATGCACCCCAATCCATATATCACCTCACGCAGTGTAGTAAGCAATCAGCCATCCCTCAACGGCGTCGTCGTTGCCATCCGAAATGATGATTTGATTATCCTTTACCAAAAATTGACGTTTTTTATCTACCTGGTATCCCCGGTCAGTACAAAGAAAGACATAAGAAAGCCGCAATCCTTCATTCATCGGCTCCCGGGGGACAGTGAGCGCACCTGTCGTCTGCCCGCTCTCCAGCTTCATAAAGCCAGCATAAAGAAAGGGGCGAATGCCGGTATTACGCTGCCGCCCCTGTTCATCCCAGACCCCAAACCCGTAATCACTCATCGTCGAAATTGTCCTATATAGCCCATGGCCGCCCGAACCCGTCCGCTGGGGTCATAGCAGGCTATCGCCCCGTTTGCCCAACGCAATCCCGCCCGAACCCGCATGTCGTTAAATTCAAAAGCGCCGGTCGCCGCATTAATCAAAAAGCCCGCCTGATACTGCACGTAATTTTTAGATCTGATGGCATCAGACAGGATAGCCTCCCGCATTAAGGCCTGATCAATAAACGCCTGCCGAATAAAAAGCTGCCCGTTCTTAGCCGCCATAAAGGGTTCCATCTTGCCGCTGGCCGGATTGAACCAGACGAAGTTGTTAGCGTTAAAGCCGATATTGGTATGCACTTCGCCATTCTTCACCTCAGCCCCTATCACCATCCCGGCTTTATAGAGCTGGCCTTTGTACTTCACCCCGGCTTCAATCTCTTTGAGGGCATAGCCGTTACCGTCAATATCAAAGACCACTGTCGCCTTTGTCTTTACAGCCGCCGCATTCTCCCCGACATCGGCCTGCACCTTTTCCATCTTCTCCGCAAAGGCTTCCCGGTCGGTCACCTGCGTGGTTTTGACTTCCAGTATTTCGGCTCGCATATTGCCGTTTACTTGCAACTGTCGCTGAACAACTGCCCCTGTCAATGCGGCGTTCTCCATGATGGCTTCGGAGTTAAAGTCCATTTGAGACTGCAACCGTTGTCCTGCTTTGTTGGAAAGAAATTCCTTACCGGCTGCATCAATGATCCAGTTCGTATCCGAAGACGACTCCCCACGAATGAACGCCGTCCACGGGGATTGATTGCCGGATTTATCCACCAGACGCGCACGGAAATAAAATGCAACGCCTGCCGCCAGCCCCTGCATCGTGTGCATTCGCTGGGGATAGGGAATATCGGCCAGCAACAGTAAACCCTCACCGTCATTCGTCCTGCTGTACTGGATTTCAGTTTTCAGTGTGTCGTCGGTCTGGGGCGCAAAACCCCAGTCAATCTGGATACCGAAGATAATTGGGGTTGTTCTGAATCCCAGCGGTGCCGGAGGGTTGCCTTGTTTTCCAACGATATTGACCTCTTCAGAGGAGATAAATAAGCTGGGAATATCAAAGGAGTTGATGGCTTTGATACGGGCCTGATATCTGCCGGAGTACGCATTAGGTATTTCAAAACCCAATGACGCGGTACGGGGAATAGAAATCCAGTTCCCGCTATCCCGGCGCCACTCTCCCACATAGGCCGCCGCCCCTTCCGCTTTCTCCCATGCAATCCGCACGGTAGTGGTGGAAATGCCTTGCTGAACAAACGAAAAACTCTCAATCCTGATTGAATTCGGCGGCTGCTGGACGCTTGCCGGAATAATGGAAATAGGCCGTTCGTCGATTCTGGCGCCCGTGTCGATACGGTCGTATTTATCGGGATCGTGATACAGGCCGTTGATTTCGAATGTACCATCATTGTTATCTTTGATGCCGACAACGCGATATTGCTGAATAAATAAATCATGGGCATCCACCGCCCAGCCAGCACCGGATACAGGTGATTCACTATAAGTCGTCGTCACGGTAACAATGTGACCATTGACGGCCTGAACCGTCCGGCCTTCTGATTTTCCTGTCGGTAAATTAACCAATAGACGATCACCCGCCTTCACATCAGGTTTTCTGTCCAGTGTGATATTGCGATCGTTCACCGACTGAATGCGACCACCGATAGTGCGCCCGGCTCGGTTTTTATGTGCCACGCCAATAATATGACCGGGCATCGGGATTTGACCATCCAGCCCTACACGAAATGAAATCATGCCATCGCGTGAGTTGGTCAGGATTGCCCATTTTCCCCGGCGTTGCGCCTCACTCTGACGGGTGCAGCCGATAGCGGAAATATCAATCTGGTTGATACCATAACGTCGGATTAAATTATCGTCTGAAACAACTTCAACTTCATCATTGTAATGATTGTTTGGATTTGACCAGCTCACCATGGCAACCGTGCTACGGTTACGTTCGCCGCCGCCGCTGTAAACAAAGTCGCCATTGATAACGCTGGCCTGAGTGAAGATATATTTAATGTCATCCGGCATATCCGCCGCTGCCACGAACTGATTAGCCCCCCAGTGAACTGAACCCCGGAATATGGCGCCAATATCGGTCAGCACTTTATGTGCCTCTTCGCGTGATTGTATGTAAACATCGCAGGTAAAGCGCGGTTCCATGCCACCACCGCCTTTGCCATCAGGGACCAGTTGATCGCAATACTGCGCCACGCGATACAGTTCGATTTCATCAATTTGCGTGCGGTCGATTTTGTCGCCAAGGCCGCATAAATCGTTTAGCAGTATATCGTACAGTACCCACGCCGGGTTATTACTGTGCGCCCATTTGAAGGTTAAGTTCCAGATGCCACTGTACGTGCGGTTAACCGGGTCGTAATTGGCGGGTACGCGAATAATGCGCCCCTTGGGCTTACAGGAAATCAGCGGGGTATTGCCATTGAATAACCGGGCGTCAAATTCAACGTACAGCAGCGCGGTATTCGGGTAGCGTAATTTGGCGTCGATAATTTCGGTAAACGCCATGATATTCATTTTATCGTTGATCCGCTCGCTGGTGCTGTCTGGTGTTTTTCTGACAACACGAACCGTCCAGCCCGTTTTGGTATCAGGCAGATTAATGCGGTATGAGCGTTCATACAGGGTGGTTGTTTTGGCGTCAATATGGGTATCAAACACAGCCTGATAGCTGCCGCCATCGGTGGATAATTCAATGGCATAATCAACGCGAAAGCCCACCGTGTCACCATTTTCTTTTTGCATTCTCAACGTAGGCCAGCCGAGACGGACACGGACGGCCGATAACTTGGTGTTGGAAATGTATTTTGTCCAGGGCACAGCGGTTTTTATTTCTGTACCCAGACGGATTTCATTTTCAGCCGCGCTCATGCCTTTGATATAGTTCTGATGCTGGGTACCGGGGCGAAATTCCCATTTCACGCCTGCAAAATTCATGGTTCCGTTGTCGTTCTGCAAGGGTGTGCCGTCCAGATAGATATCTTTTGCCGTCAGATCATTGACGAACTCACCCTCACCCAAGGCCACCAGAATTTTAGCCGTGGCCGTCGATTGAATGTTATCGGGCATTTCATAAGGTGTATGTCCGCCGCCCCCGCCGCCTTTGGCGCCCTCGATAATATGCAATGTCATTGTTCGCCTCTGAAATAAAAAATCTATGGTCCCCACCTTTTTTGCAACACTGATTTTTGATTGATGTTGGCTTGCTTAAATCTATCCGGCGTCACTATGGGCAGGGATGCCCGCGCCTCGATGAGTTCCGCACCTGATAAGCCTAAAAAACCGCACGGCTTCAGAGAGCCATTTTTTATGTCAGGATTCCATCAGGTCGATAAGCCGTTCATGTCATCAATAATCAGTCTTCGCAAAACCAGATTGGGAACTGCTTTAATTAACGATTAACCTGCCAGTCAGACTGGCGTCGTCGTTACCTTTCGAACACAGTTTGCCGTGTTGTGATTGCCCAGGCTATCCGGGCTAATTTGTTGGCCAGCGCACAGGCCACAACATTTGAGTGTTTTCGCTCAAGCTGAGCCTTTACCCATTCAGCCAGCCTTCCTGACTGATAATCGATTCTCTGGATAAAGACTCTGGCGCACTGGACAAGTAACCGTCGCAGATTTTTGTCTCCGCGTTTACTTATCCCTAAAAGCGTATTTTTGCCACCCGTGCTGTACTGGCGTGGTACCAGACCGGTTGAAGCAGCAAAATCCCGGCTACAGCCATACTGCTTACCATCGCCCAGCTGCGATGATAAGACGCTGGCAGTTATCGGACCCACGCCCGGTATTGTCTGAAGACGCTGTCCTGTTTCATCACGTCTCAGCTCCTGCTCCAGTGCCGTCTCAAGCTCGGTGAGCTGTTCGACAAGATAAAGATAATGGGCATGTAAGCGCATCAGCAACTGTGCCAGATAGGGAGGAAGTTCGTTCTCTGCCAAGACGGTTGAAAGTCTTTTTATCACGGCGGTTCCGATCGGCATACTGATGCCAAATTCCAGTAAAAAAGCGTGCATCTGATTAGTGGTTTTAACCCTGTCTCTGACCAGTGATTCTCTGACCCGATGCAGGGCGCGCATAGCTTGTTGCGCCTCTGTTCGTGGTTGCACAAATCGCATGGAGGGACGAGATGCAGCTTCGCATATGGCTTCAGCATCCACAAAATCGTTCTTGTTGCTCTTTACAAAAGGACGAACAAATTGTGGAGAAATCAGCTTCGCTTCGTGACCAAAAGCAGCGATCCGGCGAGCCATAAAGTGAGCACCGGCGCAGGCTTCCATTACAACAGTCGCTGATGGCGATCCCGCTAAAAACTCCATCAGTCTGGCGCGGGTAAATTTTTTACGCAGCAGGGCCTTTCCTGATTTGTCCTGACAGTGAACGTGGAAAGAATGTTTGCCGAGATCAATACCAATAAGCGTAACGTTTTGCATGATGGTCTTCTCCTGAAAGAAACACCCTGCCAGCATACCGCTCACAGGGTGGTGGGGACCATCTCATTAACCGCATTTAGCGGCTGTGTTTGCGTTGGTTTTCTATTTGCTCAGTCTGATACTGGTCTTCGGTGTAAACACCCGCTGAGATAATCGCCCCGCCTATCTCGCGCGAACCATACAGAAGAGGCACAGGGTTCCCTTGTGCGATGGTATTGACGGCACCACCGAAAGCATAACTGGGTTTATTGTCGGGGGATTCCCGCATCCCCAGCCTCGGCGGCTGAGGTGCCAGCATTTGAGAAACGCCGCCCATTGCCATTGATGCCCCTGACGCCCCGACAAACAATGCGGTCGAGGCAGCCCAGCCCAATGGATTCCACCATGCAACCGCAATCAGCGCTACCCCTAAAATCGTTTGAAACAATCCACCGCGTTTGCTGCCGGTGATGACAGGCAGTATATGGATATCACCATTACCCTTGGTCATGTCCAGTTCGCCTTTGTGGTAACTTCTGCCACCCACAATGACCGAAAAAGTAAAACCCTGCTGGTGAGCATGGATCATGAATGCCTCAAAACCTGCAACCAGCCTACTCATAGCCCGGATAGCATGGGGGGCATCTCTGACGGCATAGTCAAATGTCGCGCCGAACTTGGTAGCAAGGACGCCGTGTAAGTGGATTGTGCGTAAAGGGGGATCTGTATAAGCCATAGTGACCTCATAAAAAAACCCGCCGAAGCGGGTTAGTATGGACGATTATTTATGTAATTTGTTCAATCAGCAGGTCTTCATAGCTCCGTCTTTCTATATCCTGCGTTAGTTAGCTTCTGATTCAACCACCTTTGGGACACACTAATCTAAAATTTAATAAATTGTTTTGGTCATCATCACTTACTATAACTATAGGTCCATGCTTCTTTAGCTTTCCATCTTTAGTTTCAATATGTACATAATATGGTTTTCCACCTGTGTACCCACCGTATGTGTTTTTAGTATTAACTCTCCCACAAACATAACCATCTAGTTCACCTGATGGACGGCCGATCGGAGTAAATATCTTATCTGATGAGTGATAGAATGAATCAAATTTCGCACTGTCTGGATCATTTAGACTATCTCTAACAAGAGATTCACCTATATTAATGAAATCTTTTTCTGTAGGCTTGCACGCTGAGAGTAATAATCCACAGATCATGATAATTAATATTCTATTCACACTTATTCCTTTATTTTTTCAGGATTAATTTTCTTTTATGCGGCACCTAGCTTTCATACTAATTATGAACACTTATTTATTCAATTGATTATAACGCAGCGTTTTCACAGTTCTGTCTTTCCAATACCCCCCATAAGGCACTTTCTGGCTTAACTGTCCGTAGAGGTGATGGAGTAATAAATTACCCTCTAACAAAACACCGGCATGATTGGGCACATCCGCTTGAACCTGCATAATGATTACATCGCCCGTCTGCGGGTCGCCTGTGACTTCAACAAAACCGGCATTCTCAAAATTCTCTATGTAAAGGTTTTCACCTTGCTCCCACCAATGATAATTAACCCGATAGTCATTCAGTTCAACACCGCATTGTTGGCGGTAATAGCTCATAATGAGACCATAGCAATCATAGACACCCAACACAAACGGGCGACCGAGTAGCGGCAATTCACCGCGCGGATAGATTGTCCTGAAATCACCCTCTGGGTAGCTCACAATGTGCCACGGCAATTCAGTAAAATCACATTGTGCCTCATCTAAATCACTGGGCATAGTAGTTGCGTCCGGGTGACTATGAACAATACCGGTAATAGTTCCCCAGATTGATGCGGCTAAATAATCACCGGGGTCTAGCTGGAATTGTTCGGCGGGATTAGGGGCTAAATTTTTGCAGGGAAAGTATTTTTCTACGCGGCTTTTCTGGGCAATCACCCCACAACATTCATTGGGATGCATCTGTTTAGCGTGTTCAAATATGGCCGTTAATGTCTTATCATTCATGGCTATCTCCTGATAAGGGACGAGGCCGGAAACCCACCAAATGATAGCTCATTATCTTCACCGTAACGCAACTTACACGCAATGACGGTGCCGGGGCATCGGTCTTTGCTCGGATCATCGGTCGGGTTGTTGTCAATATCAAAATAGTTTGTTCCGGCGTAGTCGCAACCTTTCCCTGTCCGATACCAGCCACGGGCACACCATGTGCATACGCCGTGAATTTGCCGGGTGGGAATAATCAGGCCATCCAGTGACGCCGGGCTGGCTAATTCAAAAACCACAGTCTTATCGGTTTCAGATGTTTTTCTGTTGATGTAAAACATGAGCTGCCGCTCTTGTTGCGGATCAGCGGTAGGGTTACCCTGCGGGAAATTTTTCGCATCCAGATAATGAACAAATGTATCATGGATAGCGACTTTCGCTTGTACCATGTCATCAAATTGCAGACATAGCGCGGTGACCGTTCCCTCAATATTCGCAACAGATAAGCGAGGGCGGGCAGCCTGTCCATCCGTGGACATGTCCAGTCCCTCTATCTGAACAGGCCACGGTTTATATTCCTGCCCCTGCCACCAAAGGGACTTCGGCTGCGGCTGACTACCTGTCTCCTCGGCGGTGTCAATTTCTTCGGGCGTCACAGGCATACCATACGCATGAAAACGAAGCACATCGGCACCGAATTTTGTCCCGTCAATCTCGTAGAGCCGGACGGTATTTCCGGCGTCCAGCTTTTGTACGTCAGCAGTAAACATGATTGTCCTCTATGGCGCGTGCGCCTCAATGAATTCAGTTGACAGGGCATAGGTTTTGTAATCAATGGCCTGATACTTATAGCTCTCGCACCGAAACAGCCCCTTGCTCGCCAGCGGGGGCGTCCAGATAAATGACTTATGCCCTTCATGCCGGTCAAGAAAGGCGATAATCTCAGTAATGTGTTTTTCATTACCGACAAAATCCAATGTCCATCTCATCGACTTGGGGTTAATCCCCGCACCAGAGACCTGTTCATAACCGTCACCGAATTTCGCTTTTCGGATAGCAAATTCAACATTGGAACTGGCATTCACGCGCGGCAGCCATGTGAATATTTCCATTATTTCGCCCTTATCGCTTTGTTGATGGCACCACCCTGCCGCAAATCCCGGTCGCGTTCAGCGTAGTAGACCTGAGCAACAGCCTGAGCAAAACGACGCCCGAAGGCGTCATTATCGCCTTTCGATGATGAACTTTCAGTTTTCCCGTCCGTGATGTAGACATTGATATTGGTGCCCCCTTGATCACCCAAGCCCTTTGGGGAAATAGCACGCACACCCAGAGAGCCATCGGCACTACGGGTCAGCGGCATGATGGCTTCCGGCCCCGCTTCACCCATCAGTCCCGCCCCTTTCGCAAACGCAAACAATGTCGGACTATTGACTATCTGACCGCTGTAGCTACTCAGGCTGGGAGAATTATAAACACCGCCTTTGGCATTCTTGACGAACGTAGACATGAAGCCGTTGAACGCCCCACCCGCACCGCCACCGAATGAAGAGGCCAGCATTTCAAATGCCTTATTCGCAGCAATTTTCATTAAACTCTGAACGACGCTCTGTGCCATTGAAGCGAACATTTCAGAAATGCCTTCTTTGAGCGATTTAGTTCCGGTTAGCAGCCCCGTAATCATGTTGCCCATGCGTTCGCTGACAGTATCAAACAGGTTGACTGCGATTGCGTGATAGGTACTTTGGGCAGCAAATAACTGTTTCGCCGCTTCAATGCGTTTCGTGTTGTTTTCCGTTTCGGCGGCCGCAATTAGTTCATTCTTACGCTGTTCACTGATAACAGTTGCGTCAGCATAGGACTGATAAAGCGCCTTTTTGCGTTCAAGTTGGTTTTCCAGATCCTGTATTGGGTCAACTTCGCCCCGTAAGTTATCTCTGGCGGAAACGGCATACTGCTGTCTGGCGTCCGCATTGCCTCTAACCTCGTCTTTCCAGATATCCCCTTTTCGATAGGTGTATTCGGCGGGTGACTCAATTTGACCATTGTTCTTCTGCCGCTCCAGTTGCTCTGTCGCTTCTTGGGTTCTTTTAGCAACATTACGGAATGGATCCGCTTCGATAGCAGCCTGTAAGTCCTGATAACGCTGCTTGGTTTCCTCCAGTCGCTTGTTAAGCTGGTTCAGGTGGTTGTTCTGTTCCTGAGTAAACTTACTGACGTTATTTTGAGAATTGGCGAATAGCTCGGCGGCAGCATTGCCCTCTTTATAGCGGATCGCTTCGGTGGCCAGTTGCGTATTCAGTTCGGCCACTTTATTCGTGTAATCTTCTGCGGTTTTGGCGGCTTTCCGTGTGGCACTTTCTGCCTCGCTTTGAGCTTTTCGGGCGGCTTCGTCCTGCTTACGTAGGGCTTCGGCATTTTGGTATACCTGAGCCGCGTTATTAATGACCTGATTCACATAGGGCTTTTGTTGCCTATCATCCGGATTCAACCCCCCATCAACGGCTTTGTAATACGCCTCACGCCTGACTTTATCTAATCCCTTCCTTTTAGAAAGATCAATTTCCCTTTCCTGGTCTTTCAGTAACGACTTTATTTTGTCGTTTGGCTCGAATTTCACTACCGGCACGGGAACATGGATACCCGACACATCAATCCCTAAGTTTTTGATCCGTTCCAGAAGACTGACAGTAAGCTCCAGCTTTTGATTTTGCAGCGCCAGCGTCACATTGCCGGTTTTGCGCATTTCGTTAATCGCTGTGATGAACCTTTTCTCTTTCTCCCCATTGATTGTTTGTTGGTCACCCAGACTCGTGAGGGCAGACGTGATTTCACCGACCGTTTTCAGGGCAGCTTCATACGCCGAACGGCTTTCTGAAAGTTTAGTGCTGAACTCGGTGATCTTGATGTCAGTATTTTTACCGTTGCTTTTATCCTTCATGAAAAGATTGAGGCTGATTTGGTTTTTATTCATCTCCTTCCTGAACTTTTCCACATCCTCTTTAGCCACGGCAAGATCTTCTTTTAACTGATTCTTGGTGTCCCTGAGTTGAACAGGATCCATCTTGCTCAGTTCTTCCTTGATTTTTGTCGCCTCTTTCGCGTGCGCCCGGGCTTCTTCTTTGGCCTGCTTTTGGTTTTGGTACAGCAGGTAGGCTGCACCGGCGGCCATAATCAGTATCCCCGGCAGTCCACCGACAGCGCCGAGCAGTGCACCGCCCATTCTTGAACCGAGCGAGGTGACCGCATTGAGTCGCGCTTGTGCGGCGGCTCTTGCATTGATGCTTTGTGTCACTCTGGCCTGCGCTGCCGCTTCTGCGACCAGTGTCCGGTTCAGTCTCGCTTCTGCGGCGGCGAAGGTCTGTGTGTTTGTCGTCTGAAGCAGGCGTGAACGCGCGGCGATAACGTTTTGTTGTGCCTGATAAGCGCTGGCTCTCGCTGAGGCAACCTGAACCTGAGAATTACGGTAAGCTTGATCCGCGTTATTAATTTCGGCGCGGGAATTCTGGATCAACGCAGAGGTTGATGCCCCAATCGCTGATACCCTGTTACCCAGCGCCCGCGCCCCGAACAGACCGACTGCCACTGCGCCCGCCGCAGCGACGTCGTTAATATTTTTAGACAGGTCATCCAGTACCCCGGCGAGAACGCGGGTAGTACCCGTGGCTTCATTCGCCCCACCGATCCATTCCATGAAGGCGTTTTGTACGCGCATCAGGGATTTTTCAACCGTCGCCCCCATTGAAAGGCCTTCTGCTTTCAGTTTCTCCAGTTGGCTCAGTAAAGCGGGAATGACTTTATCCATCGTCAACAGGCCGTCGTTCGCCATGCCTTTTAATTGGGTTCTGGCGACGCCCATACCGTCAGCCAGTGCCTGAATGATTCGACTGCCGTTCTCCGCCATCGCGTTAAATTCTTCACCCCGCAGGACACCGGACGACATGGCTTGTGAAAATTGGACCAGCACCGAACTGGATTCTGAAGCATTCGCGCCTGATATTCTCAACCCCGTCGATAGCGCTTCCGTCATATTAACAATGTCTTGTGAGGCATATTGGAGTGCCCGCATCGGGGCAGCCGCACGGGCAAAGACCGTGGCATTGGCCTCGAATGATGTTCCGGTTTTTTGACTCATCTCCATCAATAACCGCTGGCTATTGGCTAAATCGATACTGGACGCCGTCGCCAGTTTCAAGCGGGAATTGAGGTTTGTCCATTTGTCGGCGGTTTCAATCAGTTTACTGGTGGCGAAGATGCCGGCAAACGCGCCCGCCATCCCGACGGCAGAGTCTTTCACTGAAACCAGCTGGCTGTTCAGGTCACGCAGGGCGGCACGGCTGCCACGCGCCGCCGCCGCCGCACCCCGGTTGCCATTTTCCATCACCCGGTGGTAATTTTCTCCCAGCCGGGCAGCCCGGGCAATTTCCGCCTGATACGAGCTGGAATTGGCCGAGATTTTGATAATCAGTTCACGCAGTTTTGCCACAGTGTCACCTATGTGAGATTAGCAAAGAAGTTTTCGAAGTCGTCGCCGCTTTCCTCATCGGGATTACCCCATTGCAGCAGCGCCTCGCTCAGCCCGACTTTGACACCCTGTGACTGATAAACCGCGGAGGCAATTTGCGCGGCCTGAATGTCACCCCGACGGTCGCTGAGGGGGTTTTCACGGTCGTAGGCCAGCCACAGCATCAGTTCGCTGGCACTTAACCCGCCCTGCAATTCGGACAGGGTTTTACCGAGGCGCAGGGCCAGCGTCAGCATAAAGCCGGTTAATGGAGATCGGACTTTTTTTCGGCTTCATCACCGGTGGTCACCAGACTGAGTGCCTGATGTAACAGGCGGGAATGCACGGGGGCGTAGATATCCATCACGGCCTCCATATCGTCCGGAGTAAAGACCGGTTCACCGTGTTCATCGCACAGCACATCGATAAACAGCACGACATCGGCACGGGTATTGCGCAGCACCTTTTCTGCCGTGGAGAGTGTTCCTTCTTTGTCTGTTGGCGAGGTCACTTCATTCCAGCGGATCCATGCCCCAGCTGACGGTTCACGCAGGGTGACGGTGGCGTTATCCCACTCAGTCACGGTTACCGTTTTGGTGCGAAAGCCCAGTTTCGGGGTTAATGCCAGTTGACGAATATTCATGATTATTGTCCTTCCTGTGTGTTGGTTTGCAGTTTTTTCGCCAGCGGTGTCGGGCGGCCTTTCATGCGCAAGGTGAAGGAGGCGCTGACGATGCCATTGGCGGCAGCCTGCCATGATTCCTGCCTGACCTCAGCCAAGAAGGTATAGCCATTGCCGCTGGGGAACTGGACACGGAAGGCATAGGCTTGGTCGGTGCTGTAGGCGAGGCGCAAAATGTCCTGCCCTTCCTCGTCGGCCGTCCAGTGCCCGGAGAGGGTAATTTCAGCCGGGGCCGCCAGTCCGTTAATCATCTCCTGTTCACGGGAACCGAGCGTAGTGACCTCAATGTCACTTTTTTGACCGCCGGTGTAGTTGATTTCTTTGACGGAAGTGTCAATTGCCACCCATTTTATCAGGGTGCTGGTTGCGTCATTGGCTGCCTCAGCAGAAACCGACAGCGAGGTCGCCAGTGTTTTTTCATACTTAGCCATATTATCTCCGGGATTAGGAATAGATTTTAAATTCGACGGTCGCGCGATACAGCCCCGTGTCATTTTCGTAACTGTTCTCACGTTCTACTTCAAAAGGTTGCAATGTTTTGATGGCACTGAAGGCGTCGCCACAAATCCGGTCGGCGTCGTCCAGCCCGGGCGCGTAGGCATCAATCTGAACCCGCGTCATTTTGACCGACTGGCCGCTCAGTACATCGGTGTAGATACTGTAGGTGGAAAATACGCACCACGGCGCCGCGGTTTTTCTTTCGGTTTGCGGGATTAAATAGGGAAACACCCGACCGGGCAGTACCGGATCTAACAATGTAAACAAATCGCCGTCTGTCATTTTGCCAGTACCTCATCAATGGCTTTCAACGCCGCATTAAATACCGCATCGGCGGCGGCATCTGATTTGGATTCAAAGGCCGGATCAATGAACGGCTTCGGGGCCATCTTTGAGGTGCCTTTTTCCAGAAAGCGCCAGTAGTAGGCGTTGCGGGGGTCGTTTTTCTTCATTTTGGGGTCGCTGTTGGTGCCGGATTGATTCGATCCCCGCACATAAACACCTGAAGACACTGAGCCGTCACGCTGCTTTTTACGGTTAGTCGCCATAATGTTCTTTTTGAGCTTACCGGTGCGTTTGGGGGCGCGGCTGCGGGTCTCATCGCGCAGGACTTTCGCCCCGGCATAGGTGCCACGGCGTAACACCTTGTCGCTCTCGGCTTTGCTGAGTAACGCCAAATCCTGCGACAGGTCTTTAAGTGCTGAAAAATCCACGGTCGTCATTGCTTTACACCCTCCTGACAGAGTAATTCCAACAAGGTTAATTTGTTGTCCGGCATCGCCGCCTGAATCGCGTAGGTTTTGCCCTGAAAGACAACAGCCATGGTGGTATCGATATCAGCACGGTAACGTATCCAGAACCGGACGAGGCTTTCAGACAGCACCGTCTTGGCCGCCACCAACTCGCGGCCGCTGATAAATTTCGCTTCCGCCCAGACCGTCGCCACGGTGTAGCGTTCGTTGACAACGCCACCAGATGGACTTCGGCGGGTGCGGATACCCTGAATGTCGATGCGGTGACGCAATCGGCCAATATTCATAGTTCACCTCACAGACAGTAGCGTTTATAGGGTTGCAGCAGGGCTTTCACGGCAAATGGCAGGGTGGCCACTGACTGCCCCACAACCACGGCCGTGCGGTTCTCATACCAGTGACCGATCAGCAGTAAAATGGCCTGAATAACCGCCTCATCCAATATCAGCGCCTGAGACTCCGGCGGGATCACCCCGGCTTCCGGCACATGCAGGGTTTTTCTGTCGGTATAATTCAGGGCATATTGCAGGGCGGCGTTTTCATATTGCCGGAGCAGGTCATCATCATGGGGTGAGTCTATCCGGCAATGATCTTTGATTGTTGGGAGAGGTATCATGCGTCACCTGTTATCAAAAAAGCGGCCTGTGACAGCCGCTGAATATGATTAACCTTTGGCCGTTGCGGTGAAGTCACCGTAAATGAAAGCTTCCGGGCGTTTGACTGCCAGCGCCAGACGCTCTTCACAACGAATGGAGATCATGTTTTTGCCGAAATCGTCCTCGTTTTCGCTGGAAATCACGACGTTCACCTGTTCACGGTCAAAAATCTGGGCAGCAGAATCGAACGCGCCCACCAGAAACTTACCGCGGAACGCCGCCACATCCGTGGCAATAACCGGCAGTCCCCACAACGTCGGCGAGGTATAGCCTTGGGGGTTGGATAGCAGGTAACGGCCGAGACTGTCCTTGATTAATTCCACCGTCGCCCAGTCCACAAAGTGGGTCACGATGGCCGACGGCGGCAGCAGGGCTAACTGCGCCTGCAACATCGCCAGACGGATATCGTCAATCGCGGTCGCCTTGTCGACCTTGATTTCCGCTTTGTACTTGCTGGCCTGCGGCACAATGCCCTTGATATTGCCGTTCGCCCCGTCACCGAACAGGATTTGTTGTTCTTCAACAAATTTCAAGCCGTAGCGCATTTCGCTGTCAATCAGGGATTTCAACTGTCCGAAATCGTCCAGTACCTGCTTGGAGGCCTTGAACATGTGCGCCAGCGTGGCTACCGGAGTGATTTGCGTCGCAAACTGAATATCACTGTAGGGCTTCGCGGTACCTTCCGGTACGGCAGCGGCTTTATTGGTAAACCCAGTTTGCTGCACCCAGAAAATCGCGTTAGACGTGGTTGTCCCGCCGGCAATCAAATCGCGGATAAACAGGCGATGTTTGGGTTTCACGTCAATTTCCGGCAGACGGTGCGGCTCGATCACCCGGTCAGGCACTTGCGGGGTTGTCAAGGCCGCTTGTACCGGCACGGAAATGCGGCGGTTGGCAGAAATATTGCCGCTCACCTCTTTCATCAGTTCAGCAGAAATCACCTGCTGGCCCAGCGTCTGCACAACCTGCACTGCATTGTGCAGGGGCATTTGTGCAACATGCTGTTGCAGCTCGCCTAATTCCGCCTTGATGGATTTCTCCGCTTCACGCAGCGTATTCAGTTCCGCCGCCATCTTGTCCACCGCCGCCTTGGTTTCCGTGGACAGTCCGCCGACTTTCTTCGCTTCATTCAGGGCTTCTTCGGCTTTGGCATTGAACTGGCTGTTAGCCGCTTCGATTTTGGCAGACAGGTTTTTCAGTAATTCATTGGTATCAGACATACATTCTCCAGATTATGGGTGTGCCGGTGCAAAGGCGTTTATCGTCTTTTCCAGTTCGGCTAAAGTGTCAATATTGATATCGGTAGCGCCCGGCATACCGTGATTGTGAGACGCAGCGCCCGGCGTGCGCCCGTTTAACGCATTGAACAGTTTTCTGCGCTCTGCGCGGGGGACATGGGATTTAGCCAGCAGGGCATCCAGTTTGCGCAAGGCGGCTTGCGGGCTGTCGTTGCCGTCGTCAATCACGTCGGCGGTTAACAACCCGTCAGCAAATCCCTGCGCGATGGCCTCGGTGTGGTTGATAAACGTTTCATCGTCCATCATTTGGGCAATACTGGCCTTGTCGATACCGGTGCGTGCGGCATAGATATCAATCAATGAATCATCAAACGGCCTGAGTGCCTCAGCGACCGCAACCAGTTCATTTTTATTGCCGCAACAACAGGTCCAGGCGTTATGGATCATCAGGAACGCCCCGCGTCCCATGTTAATTTCATCCCCGGCCATCGCAATCACTGAGGCGGCGGATGCGGCCAGCCCCAGCACGTTAACCGTGACCTGCCCGCTATGGTTGCGCAACAGGTTGTAAATGGCGATACCCTCAAACACATCCCCACCCGGACTGTTAATATTGACAATGACGTCCTGATCACCCATTGCCCGTAATGCGCCCGCTATCCGTTTGGCCGTGACGCCCTCGTCCCAAAAACTCTCACCAATCACATCGAGAATAGAGAGGGTGTTATCCGTACTCGTCGCTCTGATCCCCCCATTCCATTTGTCGAGCGCCAGCGGTCGGATATCGTTAACGGTCGCGTTAAATGGCCTGCCCTCCGGTGCGACAGGCATGTGTTTAATCTTCATGGTTGTTATCCTCTGGCGGTAATTTTTTCTCCACCTCCTCCCCTAACAGATCTATCGGTGTCAGGTTCAGCTGTACGGTGAAAACGTCCCCGCCCTCAATTGGCGGTAAATTCTCTTTGCGCCTGACCTCGTTGCGGCTCATCCATGCATTTTGTAATGCCGTGGCGTAGTACGAAGCCCGCCCTCTGCTGTCTGCACGCAGCAGCCCCTCCACGTTGAATTCAGCGTAATAATCGCTGTCAGAATCCAGCAGACACCGCGCGATTTCCTGCTCGATATTGACCAGCAACGGCCTGAGCGTGTGGGTCAGGAACTGCATGTTCATCCCCTCCAGTGACGATGCCCAGCTGGATTGTTTTGTGGCGTGTCCCACCATCACCGGTGGCACCCGAAACCAGCGGCAAATTTCTTCCACATTGTAGGCGCGACTTTGTAACAACTGTGCCGCCTCCGGGTTCATCGTGATGTTCTGGTACGTCAAATCCCCCGGCAGCACCATCATTTTCCCGGCGTTTTTTGACCCCACGAACGCCTGAATGTGTTGCCGAATGCCGTTAATTTGCTCTTCGGTTAAATCGGTATTTGCAGACGCAGAAATAAAGCCAGAGCTTTGCAGTCCGTTTTCGAAAACTTTGGCCGCCGCCTCATCTGTGGATAACGCCGCGCCAATCACATCACGCCCGGTTTTCACCGGGATCAATCCGCTCAACCCGTCGATACCGAACCCACGAATGTGCATCATGTTTTTGACGGGGATAACCCGACGCCTGCCCTGATGTTCCCCGCTATTGTCGGCGTAGGTGTATTCAATATCACCGCCCGGCAAGCGTTTAATGTTCATGTTTTGCGGCAGCAGTGGGATCAGCGCCACCAGTTTATGACCGATGAACTTCTTTTCGATAAAGGCGTTGCCGCGCAAACAGAGACTGGCGACCACCGTTAACATAAACCGGGATTGGGTCATCTCCAGATTAGGGCGGTTGCACAGAATGGGGTAAACCGGATGGTTTTTCGCCAGTTCACGGGAGCCGTCATCATGGGATTTGTACAGCTTGAGCGGCAGCGTTGATACGGTTTCACTCAGCAACCGGACGCAGGCCCACACCGTGGATAATTGCAGGGCGCTGTCCGCACTGACCGTTTTGCCGCTGCTGCTCATCCCTGTCCATTCCTGCCAGAAACTCCCATCCAGTAAACCAATGGGAACCCCCATCCAGCTCAGGAGGGTACCTTTAATTCTGCCTATCTTTTTCGCCACTTATACCCCCACCATGATTGGGTTCTGGAGGAACGCATCCAGCCCCGATGAACCTTTCGCATTGTTTAATGCACCTGCTGCCATCACCAGCGCCACCATGCCATCCATGCGCCCCGTGGATTTGTCTTTCGCGAGTTTCCGGTTGCCGGCCGCATCCCGCTCAACCACCGCATTCGCGGCACACATGGTTAACACGGGATGATTAGCGTGGTTTACCTGCCCTTCCAGTAATAGCTGTTCTGTTTTATCCATGGCGGGGGACATGTCCTTATAGCCCTGTCCAAATTCGGCCATTTTCAGGGACAAGCCAGCCCGCCTGACTTCCTTCTTAAATATCTCTATCCGCCAACGATCAAAGTGGAGTATTTCAATGTCGAAGTTTTCCACAATGTCAGCGAGTTCTTTTGCAATATACTCATAGTCCACGGTCGCCCCCGGCGTGGTGCGCAAAAAGCCTTGTTTTTTCCATACGTCGTAAGGCACGCGGTCAGTTTTCGCCCGATCCAGCAGCGTCTTGTCCGGTGTCCAGAAGAACGGGTGAACATTCCATTTACCCGACGCCGATTTGCCGATAATCACCAGTGCCGTGAGATCTTTGGCTGCCGACAAATCCAGCCCGGCGTAACATTTGCCGACGATAGGCTCCAGTTCCCCGGCGCATTCCATCCATGTATTGCGGGAAATGAACGGCGACACCAGTGATACCCGCTGATTCAGCATCAGGTTACGGAAGCTGTTTTCTTGTGACGGCATCCGCGCGGCACGTTTGGCGTGTTCCTCAATATCTTTCAGTGATCGGAAGGTATCCAGCGCCGGGTTAGCCGCCCGCCATGCCGCCGGATCGGTAATGGCTAAATCCATCGGTGCCGTGTAAACGTGTGAAACGATTTTGGGGTCGTTGGAGTTTGCCGCATCATCCAGCCAGATACTGAGTAAATCGGCATCCGTGGGTGCCTGCGTACTGATAGCGACCAACAGCGGGTTTTCATGCGCCCCCTGCGAGGTCGTGATAGCGTCGATAAAATCGTTTTGCGCCCCTTTCACCTGCCCGACTTCATCCAGTATCGCCAGCACCGGTGACAGCCCGTGTGTCGTTTTACCATCGGCGGACAGTGCCTTGTATTCAACATTGCAGGGTTTGCCGATCAGCCGCTTGCTGCTGGGGATAATGTGAATAAGCTGCTGCAACCGGGGGTTCAGGTTAATCATCTTCACCGCCAGATTAAACACAATGGCCGCCTGTTCCCGGCTCATGGCACCGCTTACGATTTGGGAATTCTGCACCGCCTCAGTGCCGACCAGATGGGCCAACAGAATGCCGGCAATCAATCCCGTTTTGCCATTCTTGCGGGCAATCGATAAGTACGCGGTGCGCGTGCCGTGGGGATTGTCGTAGATATCCCGGATAAATTGTTTCTGGAACGCCTCTAACCGCATGGGCTGCCCCAGCAGCACCCCTTCTGGCACAATGCAATAACGCTCGATAAACGCGATGACCTTCTCACCGCGCGATAATTGACTGACCATCCTTTCTCCTTAGTGCCAGGGCGACGCCAGCAAGCCATCGTCCTCAACTTCGCCCAGCAAGGCGCGGGCGTCGGCATCGTTTTGATTCTTGTTGCGCTGGTCACGGCTTTCGCCATTGGTGGCGCGTGAATGGATTTGCAGACCGGAGCGCTGGGCAATAATCACGCGGGTTAATTCGAGTTTGTACTTGCGGTTTTCCTTGATCGCCTTTTCGTCACGGGTCTCGGAGTAATCCGACTCCAGCTTGCGCAGGTAGTGACTGACTTCCATCAGGGCATATTGGTTATTCGCCAGACTGACCACTTCAATCAGGTCGGAAGGTGTCCAGAGATTGAGCGCTTTTGTGCGAATGTTGTCATTGTAAAAGTCGATGGCTTCCGGCATTAAGCCTGCGTGCGCCGGCGGTTCGAGGGTGTCCTGAAATGCGTTGACAATCGCCTGCATCTTGCCTTTGAGGCTGTCTGAACGCGTGCGTTTTGTCATTTACAGCCTCCTGTTAATGTCAAGCTGTTTGTGGCCTTTTTTGACCTTTTTTGTTAAAAAACTGCGTTAGCGATATCGTTGAGGGATAGCGGCGGTCTAATACTTTCTGGATGGAACTTTATAATCACCCTAGTTATCATTACGCATAAAGTCATTGCATTTGTTTTCATTCCGGTTGATATAAATTTTATTCCGTCATTTATTCCAGTGTGAATGATCATCTATCGGGATGCCGTTGATATCGCAGCCAATCTCTCGATTGCACTTCTCAATACGTTGCTTAGTCGAGTTGTGATGTGAGGCGCACAGTGACTGCCAGTTCGCCTTACCCCAGAACAAACGCCGTGCGATTTTAATGGCCTCGCTATCATTGGCATTAATCGCATCCTTAAGTTTATGCGGGACGATATGATCGACCACAGTAGCCGGGGCTAACTTGCCCTGCTGACGGCACATCACACATAAGGGATGTTGTTGCAAGAACGCCAGCCGTGCCTTACTCCATTTGCTGTTGTAGATTTGGGACATGGCATTACCTCTTGTAGAACAGACCGCCGCCTCGTCTCTCACGGGTGACGAACTGGCGTATCTCTTCACGGATTATCTGACGGAGGTGATCGTCGTTATCCTTTATTACCGCTTGGGGTATGACCGCCTCTTTCATGTAAACCTTTCCGGTTACATCGAAGACCTTGAAGCTATCGGCAGCAATTCGAGCCTTAGCACCTGTATCTACTGCCAGTGTTATACCTGCGTCATAGCGACGACCGTTAATGCGACCCACTTGTTCAGCAATATTTTTCAACTGTGATTTAAGTTGGTTCAGTGTGTCAGTGTCACACTTGAAATCAATGATGAAGGTATGTGTTAGGGTACTCTGTGTCATGTTCTGTTCTCCAAAAAGAAAAACCACCAGCGTTAACTGATGGCATGGGGTATTCCTTTAACCACTCAAGGGAATGGGTAAAGGAATATTGGCTTTAGTTTCAGAGAGTAACTAACTGTTAATTATTATTCGTTTGTTATTGAGGAAAGATGGGGGTATGGATTATTGCAAATATATTATTTATTGGAGGTTCTTATGTATACCTGCCCCATTTGCCTTCAAAAGTTTTGGAAGCCAGCTAAGTTAGAGAGGCATATGCGAGCCCATACAGGAGAGAAGCCTTTTCAGTGTGATATTTGCGAATACACGAGTCCTCGGGAGGACAACTTAAAAAGGCATATGCGAGCCCATATAGGAGAGAAGCCTTTTCAGTGTGATATTTGCGAATACACGAGTACTCGGAAGGACAACTTAAAAAGTCATCTGAGCCGCATGCATAATATGAACCGCGAGTATAATACTCCGATTCCTGTCCAAAACTATCAACCCAGCACTTCTGGTTTGAATACGCAGCCCCCTAACACATTCACATCTTCGCTAAAACAAAGAGGTGCATCACCATCTAATGTCGATAACAGCGCAACTTTTGCTCGTATGCGTCAAAGTATGCAAGAACCAGATAGACGACAAAGAGCCCCGCACCTCATACCTGCTGCACAATCTGGTGGTCCTGTTAGGGAGCTAACTCCTTCGACATCACAACATCCTACCCCATATCAGCAACCGGCTACTCAAGAAAGATTTTCAACATTACGCTCTCTATTAGAAAATAGCCCTTCCCCGCCCGAACCATCTGGTTTGAATGTACGACAAAGAAGTGTATCTCCTTATCCTTATGAACGAGCGCCACTATCTATACAACCACCGGGTGCTCCGAGGCCACAAACTCCACTGTCACCACCTTCAGTGCGCACAACTTCACCAATAGGGCATCCAGTTCGATCGCGATCGGTTAGCCCTACCGCAGAATTCCTGAGAAGAAATTCTTCGTCTGAGGCATTACCCCGGTTAGATATAGATGATGATGATTTTCTTTAATACTTATCTGAATCTGCCCCTTCGCCTTCTGGACAAAATCATACCACATCACCCCAGTCTCATTTGCTCTGGGGTGGCTGTTTATTTATGTCAGTCTTTCCACGTGATCGCTTTTACTGCCCACATCTGGGCGTCCATAATGCGACGCACCGCTTCGTTGTGAATCATCAGCGCTTCTTCTGATGTCGCTTTCTGCATGCTGTCTTGAATTAAATCAATTGTGTCAGCGGCATTCTGTTTTACCGCATCAACCAGAATATTACCGCCTGGGTTAAAGCTAATACCTACCAATTTTTGTCCTAATGTCATACTCATCGGGAACACTCCGTTTTTATGTAATCCTGCAAATATCTTAATTTTGCGAGGTCGTTGATGATGCTTTCTCGGATATCGAGAACAGTTGATCCAGTTTCTCCAGAGAGTTCGACGGTGGTTGCATCGCCCATGCTGCTGGAGGCAACGGTGTTAGGCACGGAGGGACAGATGGCTTTGATGCGCAACTTGCGACGGCCAGCGGCAACATCAGCCCGAAGAGTATCAATTTCAGATTTGGCATTGTCGAGTTCCTGAATGTGTTTGGTCTCCAGCTCTGCAAGGTTTTGGATTCGTGCTTGCTGGTTGGTGATGATGGCGTTTTTCTCTGATAGCTGAGTAGTCAGTGACTTTTTCTCATCTGTGAGCCGTCCATTTTCCACATACACTGAATAGATGGAATATGCAGCCGAACCAATCAGAACGATACCGACTACCACTGAAACAGCTTTAACTTTCCACTTCATAAAAGCTCAAACGCTTTCTCAAACGTTGCCTCTGAATACGGTTGCTTGCCGTTCTCGTGCCGGATGATGGACTTGGCCAATCCAATCAACGTCACTTTATCGACAGTCATCACCTGATGAGGATCGACACCTAACGCCTTGGCCACACCATTGATATAAGCCGAAGTGTTATTTTCGTTAGTGGGTGCCCAGCGGTCTATCATCTTCGCGACGGTCTGATAGCCTTTTTTGTGGTAATTGCACAACAGCTTCATCAGTGCCCGAATACCATACTCTGGTGATTCAAACCGACAAAACCGAGATTCAATCTTCGGGTCGTGAGGCAATTGACCCTGCCACTTATTCGCTGAGTTGTGGTCAATGTTGCCGGGATTGTTATTACGAATGCCTCTGGTCATTATTTATCTCCCAACCGTTTATTGATGGCACGGATAGCAAACTCACGTATTTTTTCAACGCCAATAAAACCAATGACACCCCCGATTGCCGGCGCGAAACTACTGGGAACGCCAAACATCTCTAAGCCACTGGACACGCTCCATGACAAGGCACCACAGAGCAGCGCTTCGACCCAACGGTTCTTGCGTTCCACGCCGTCATAAATCAGGCGGCCATAACAGATAGCTATTGCCAAAACAGAGCCGGATATCTGCGGCCACGAATTTTGCAGGCCATTGAGCAGCTCAGCCCATACATCAGGATTTTCTTTCATCTTCATATTCCACCCCATTTGAACAATGGGCGTCCGTGGGGTGAGCTATGGTCGCCCCTGTGAGTTAGTTAAAAGTAATAAGTTGATACTTAAGGTATGTTGTTAGATCAGCCAAACATTAACTAATCAATAGAGGGATGGCTGATTACCTCTGTGAAGGATAAAAAATGAGCTACGAATTTGAAAAAATCAAAGTTGACGAAATTAATCTAGAAGATATGACTTATGCAGTTCCAGTACTGTTCACTATTTTGGCCGGGATGGTCACAAACAAAGAGCCTGAAAAATTGGATCAGCTCTATAAATTGTTCGATAAGGTTTTAGAAAACAATGAAGATGGAACAAGTCGAGAGTCAATAGCCTTAGTTGGACAAATAACTAAATTTTCCCTAAGCGAAAAATAATCCTTCCATCACATTTACGCAGAATAGCCATATCATTTTCAATTATACAGCTCGCAGATTTATTTTTTTCAACGAGCTGTTTTTCCAACCCAACAACCTTTCTTTCCAGTTCTTCAATACGATTTTCCATCATTCACCTCACGAGTGAGTTAATAGGATGCCGACCGCAATAGGAGATACGGAGGTACGGAGGTACTGGGAGTGATTGCGGCGGCAAATTAGATAATAAGCAATATCGAGCGCCCAAATATAGACGCTCTGTATTGGTTACTGTATGGAACCAGCTACAAGTCCACTTCGGCCTCGACAGACCGTGCGAACAGTGTCACCCGTCAGAGTGGTAATGTAGGCTTGGTCTGTTTTTTTGATGTCGTGATTAATCAGATTGCCGTTCTGGCTATGCTCGACACGGGCAATAACATTATCAGCGACATCTTTCGGGAAAAACTCCAGACGATACATGTCTCCCAAGATCCATGACTCTTCTACTGAACGACCGTTTCTTTCTGTGATTAGCTTTAATGCGTACATGGTTAATTTCCTCATTGCGTAGGTAACAAAAAAGGCCACCTAAGTGACCTTCGATAATTTGGTGGAACCTCTCGGAATCGAACCGAGTCCTGATGCTCTTCAGGCATCCGCGCGAACCCTCTACGCCAAAGTTCCAGATACAAAAAAGGCCACACCGGAGCGCAGCCCTGAATTTGAACTAGTCAGTCTCACCGACAGGTTGAGTTATCCATGGGGATCAAGGTGCTGCTCATATCACCCGAAATAATATTTAACCAATTGATTTTACAGTGATATAAGGTGCTGTCCGACCCCGATCAATTATCCGGTATTGATAAATTAATCATCGAGGATCAAATTAGTGAGGTTAATTTTTAATCACCGAGGTTTATCATGAACACGAACGCATACACCCTGATTGGACGCGCTATCTGTCAGTTATTGGATGACAACACACCGATTTATAAAACGACTATCGGCGAGGCGATGTCGGATATTTTTAACGCCGAATATCGCGGCGTCTATGATGAACGATGCGAAACATTCAATGACGCGCTGAAATTACTGATGAATAAAAATGAAAATTGACTACGAGTAGATAGCAAAAAGCCCCGCACTGGGCGAGGCTTGTTGATTCTATAAGCTGTGTGACATTGCTTTCACTCTTATCACAATAACACTATTTTTACGTACGTAAAGTTATTTTCAGAAAATACTACACAACTGATGCTGGTTAATATTTATTGGTTCTTTTTGGACGCATTTATCCATCTCCAATGGAATATCTAACATCATCAGCATTCCCTCAATCATCCCCTCAGATTTTTGTAACTTCTTCCCGATGTGCCCATCAGAACAATTATGATCACGTGCTAATTGCATGAACGTTTTACCGAATACGTAATAGTCGAACAGTAAATCATGCGCATCGCTATTTTTTTGGTTCAACTTTGCCATGCAGTTGGAAATAATGATTGCGTCATCATCGCAACACTGCACCCGAGATTTGATTTTACTGGGGATCAGCCCTTTAAACCCCGCCGCAATAGACGGCCAGTTAACATCCTCTCTGTTATCAGCCGCCCACGCCCCCCAGCGCTCTAATACCATCTGAATATCACGCATTATGCTGTCTCCCGCTGTTTTTTCATAAATACCAACTGCCGGACTTCGTCCGCGTTCTGGAGCATGTCGTTAAAATCGTCACGGTCAGGCCAGCGAACACTGACCTTTTCTACCTCGTTATGACTCAATAAATTTTTATGTGCGCACTCCATCGCGGCAGCATGGCCTGCGGCGTTCCAGTCCATATCTGTAAAAATGATTAAATGCTTAACGCCACGGGGAGCCTTAAAGCGCTTCATTAATGCCGTATTCAGCACTGCCCACGTATTCACACCATAAAGTTGCTTGCAGGACAGTGCCGTCTCGATGCCCTCAGCGATGCCCAGCGTTGAATCCACAGGCGACATCCTGATAGCCACCGATTCGGCGTGCGCCAGATAACTGGCTTCCTGTAGCGACATCATCTTCTTGGTCACATCTAAAGGCGCTTTCCGATCCCCGTCCAGATAGGTTCGGTGCAGGTAACACAATTGACCGCGTGAGTCTGTCGCTAATGCCCACATCGCCTGATAATCCCCTTTATAGGTCGGCTGCTTTTCACAGAAGCGGATTTGCTCAATGGGGTGATGGCTGTAAATCTCCCGGCTTTGAAGGTATTTTTCCGCTGAGGTGCCTTTCAGTTCCGGCATGCGTGAGTAAAGGGTGATTATCTTTTGGCGGTTATCTGCAACCGTGCTTGCTTTAGGTTTGGGTGTGACCTTATCGCGCTGAATACCCAATAGCTGATCAATCTCATCCGCCAGCACCTTAAATTCTTTTTTCTGCGTCAACCTGAGCAGTGCCCAGCCGTCCCCGGCATTGCAGGTACAGATGAATGTTCCGCGTCCGTCACGATCATCAATGCGAAACTTGCCTATCTGCTTACATATCGGACACTTTCCTTTAAAGTGCTTCTTGCCTGTCACGGGCGGTAAACCGTAGTATTCGAAAACTTTAGGCCAGTGGCCAATAACGGCATCGGTCGTATTTATTCTGTTCACAGCCTGTCTCCCTGATGTGATGATCTGCCTAATTTTTCACGGATATCGCGCACTTTTTGGTGAGCAACCTCAAGACGCATTTCCTGCTGCTCGTTGCTGGGCGGTTGCACCTGTTCCGCTTTCTTGCGGGATTTCGCGAAGGCAATTTGTTTGTGCTTGATGAAATTACTGACTTCGGGGGTCATCTCTTGTGGGGTGTCATGGAGACCGCGAGGCCAAACGTCGAACTTGTCTTTAAAGGTGTTGGATACCCAACCGTCACTGATGGTCTTACCCTGTGAGGCGCGCTGGTTCTGGTAATACTTCAACTGCGAGTAGAAACTTTGCTTTTCGGCTTGGGTGTAGATACGCTCTTTCTTACTGAGTTTCTGGATGGTGCGGCTGGTATCGACATCAATGTTTTCACCCACCAATGGCTTAAAGCCACACTTGGGGCAGACATAGACCCCTGCTGGCTTCATGTAATGACAGGAGGAGCATTCTTTCGGTAACTTCTCCCGCTTCTCCTGCTCACGGTAGCTGGAACTGGATTTCATGCCGTCATTCTTGCTGGGCAGTTCGTCGTATTCGATATCATCGGGGTAGCCGAGACGGTGCACAGAGCCGGAGTGATCCAGAATGATGGCCGCTTTCTTCTGAACTTTGGGTACATTGATAACAATGTCTGCTGGTAAGTCATTGTCAGAAACAATAATAGTGTCACCATTATCTTGGTGAAGGTTCATGATGATGTCGCGTACATGCTCGATATCATCTTTACAGGCCGTTTTGAACAAGACTCTAAACATGTTTCCAGACCTCACCTTGTTTAATCCATGTAATAGTTGATGCGACAACACCAAACTCAGCGGCTAAGTCACGGCAAAGCCCCTTATAGGGAGTTTTTAACCTTTCTCTTATTTCAATGACGTCTTTAGCAGTTAACTTGGCTGTTCCTACCTGCTCACCATGAGGTATATTTCTGAATAACTTCTCTCCTGAGTGACGCCTGTTTTCTAAATTAGTGACCCACTCAAGATTTTCGACACGATTGTCCGACTTCATTCCATTGGTATGATTAACCTGAGGTTTATTGTCGGGGTTCGGTATCCAAGCCAATGCAACTAAGCGATGTACCTGATACGAGCGATCCCTAATGCAAACATGCTGATATTTACCGTAACGGGTGTTTTTTGATTTCGCATCCTTGCCTCTGTTGGTTGATTGTCGGTATATCCGCTCCTTCCGAACTGAATAGGACTGATTCTTTTTGTTCCAAAGACGATAACTACCCGCTTTAACCACCGAGCCGCATCTGGATACATACACAACGGCCTCAGTGGTTTCGGGCATGTCATCAGAACGCCACGAGAAGGCTTTTTTAAATTCCATGATTAGCCTCCTTGATTTCCCTGCCTGCAAGTAAGCTGCTTCTTTTGGAAAGGTATTCGGTATACAGTTTTGAAAAGTTATCGACTGGACGCAGCGATCTGCCGATTGACTGCAACCAACGGATTTCCGACTTGGTGGGACGGGCGTAGATAATGCAGCGGACATCACTGTCAAAACCTGCCACGAGAACGCCAATATTGACGATGATTTTTGTTGCACCCTGCTCAAACCGATGGATGATCAAATCCCGTTCATCGTGGGGCGTGTTGGCCGTCATGATTTCAGCATTCACCCCGGCGCGATTGAATTCGACCGTGATAAAGTTGGCGTGGCTGACATTGACACAGAAGCAGATAGTAGGCTGATTTTCGCCCAGCTTGAGCCAGCTACTGACCACATCCCCGACCAGATCAGCCCCGCACATGATTTCGGCTATCTCGTCTTCCTTGTAATCGCTGCCGTAGTCGTCATTGCGGGCAGACTTCACCTTGCTTAAATCGGGCTTGGTGGGAGCGTAAAACTCGTAAGGACTCAGGTCGCCACGCTGGATTAACTCTTTTATCGTGGTGGGCTTTATCAGCTTCTGATAATAGTGACCGAGGAACGGCGAGAAAGGTGTGCCGGATAATCCGATAACCTTGCAATCTGTTTCAGAGGTCAACCGCGTAATCTCTGTCAGTATCTTTTTGCGTTTCAGGTGCGCTTCATCAATCACCAGCAAGTTAATGTCTTCGGGAAAGTCACGGCGGATCAGCGTGTCAGCCGACGCAATCTGAATCAGCTTTGACGGGTCTTGATTGGGGTGGTCACGCCAGATATAGGCGATTTCATCCTCCGGCAAGCCATACTCAATAAAGCGCTGGGCAGTCTGGTTGATCAGGACGGTGAACGGGCAGATCATCATGACCTTCATCCCCTTGGATATAAAACCGTCTGTGATGAAGGCAGATAATCCGGTTTTACCTGCGCCTGTCGGGGCATACACCATAAAAGAATTGAAGCGCTTCCAGTCCTGACGCAGCATGTTTAAAGCGCGTTCCTGTGCAAAGTTGGGGGTAATGGTTAGCATTCAGTCGCCCCTTATTTGCCCAATAAAGCGGCTTTATGATTCTCGATGGCGGATACAGAAACAACATTCGCTCTGCGCAATATGCTCTCTGCTTCAAGATTCCGGCCTTCCCGAATCAGGGTGATGGCAACATCAACAAGTTGCTGAGATCCACATAAAGTTGCGAATAAGTCGGTATTAGTGCCATAATCTTTTTGAGATGAAGTGTTCATTATTTCGCCTCCTCCGCAAGATCCGAATCAGTCGTACTCGCCAAAGTTTTGCTGTTCGGTTTCTTGCCTCCTTTGATTTTCAGTTCGTTTTTCCACTCATTGATAATCCGCTTGCTGTCTTCGGCGTGCTCGTGTGCAGGCATATTGCTGTACTGGCGCGCATAATCGATTTTATGGAAGTGCGGGTTTGTTATTGCCGGTGCGACAATGCCAACGGCGCGCTTGACGTCTTCGTCAGTCGGTACGCGATCAAGGTATTTATTGAGAGTTAATGCGCCAGTATCCGCTAAGTGTTCAGTGATTTTTTTCAGTTGCTTAACCGCACGAAAAACGTCTTTCACGCTGTCGTTATCTGCTGACGGCATCGCTTCACCTCCTATCATCTCCCCGTCAATGAACAGTGGAATGCTGTCGATGAATGCGCCACGGTTGAGGAATTTGTTTACTTCGGCTGTGGTGATGATCGGATACGCTTTGACTAATCCGAACAGGGTTACCGCCATTGATTCATCACGCCATGAACTCTTCCCTTTGCCGTTTCGGATAGCGGCAATCAGTGCATCCTGATGTTTCAGGCCTAGCAAATCGTAATCACCAACCACGATGTAGTGAGTGCTCAATGCTTCCAGATTCACGGGTTTTGCGTGGCTGTTGTGTGGTTTGTGTGGCTTGTGTGGCTTCCTTTCCGGTGAGTTTTTATTCACAAACTCCTTTGCTTCGCTCTCGCTCATTCCGATTTTCACCAGTGCGGCAACGGCTTTTGCTGGTTTCCAAGCGATCAATTGCTTGCGTCTTGCAATAATTTTTTCTGCTTTTTTAATGAGATTCATTCTTATTTATCCAAAAAAAATAGGGGGGTACATATTTAGTACTTTTCGTGACTGCCAGTTTTTTGGCTTTTCCCCACTTTGATAATCATTCTCACTTGGCTGTTTTTTCATACTCAGCCCTAGTGATCCCCTAAGCTCCGTTCCACAGCCAGAAGACACAGCCATTTTCGGTGCTACTGGCTGGCTCCTTGCCCTGAAACAACTCCTGAATTGGGCTTGTCCTCTGGCTGTGCTTTCGGGGCTAACAACGGCGCTTCTGTATAACCTTGCATCGATCTGTAATGCTTTTTGAAATACAGCCTGAGCCATGTGTTAGCGGCCTTAGCCCCGGTGTTATCCCGGCGAAATGACACTGGATCTTCATCCCGCCGCAGTTTGTAGACGTAGGCGTATTTATCTCTCGCATACTCCCGCATGGTTGGTTTCATCGCGGATAGAATCTTTTGAATAAATTCGGCATCACCCGACTGGTAAACGTCGGGCATTATTACGTTGTGGATTGGATGTATATTCACGATTGGAATTGGCCTTTCTACGTGCCGAACGGACGTGTTCGATACGCAAAAATTACGAAGTTAAATTTTGTTTGACAAAAATACAGAATTGTCATCTATCCTAAGATAGGTGATTTTGTAGACGTGCTTTTTCAGCACAGAGATGTTAAAGAGCAATAACGATTATTTTGAGCCGTATTGAAGCCATAATGGATCGCAATCTAAGGCTTTAGAAATTTCTAAAATAAATCTAGGGCGTTTAGTGATCCCAGCTTCAATTCGCTGAATTGATTGTTGCCTTGTTCCAGATAGTTCAGCTAATTGAGCTTGAGTCATATTCAGCTCATGTCGTTTGGTTTTTAATCGCTTGGATATAGTTTCCATCCTTGCAAATCTCCTTTATACAAATTTGATTGTATTTAATAACACATTATACTGTTTGTCAAATACAGTTTTTGTTGTAAGAATCCTACTTTAATTAAAGGAGAGGTTATGAGTCTTGCAGATAGAGTCAAGAACAGAAGGTTTGAGTTAAAGTTAACTCAAGCGGAGGCGGCTATGATTGCTGGCATTAGTCAGCAATCTTGGGCCGTCATTGAAGATGGGAAAACTCTGAGGCCACGGAATATAATAAGCATAGCCAAGGCCCTGAAATGCGATGCTGAATGGCTAATGACAGGTGGTGATTTCCAGCCCCTTTGTGATGTAAACATTCGAAAAGTGCCGTTAATAAGTTACGTACAGGCAGGGAAGATAGCGAGAGGCTTTCCTATGCGCGGCTACGATGACTTAAAACACATTATAACCGATATGAATTGGTCAGAACGCGCATTTGCATTGCGTATAGACGGGGACTCAATGGAACCCGATTTTAAGGCTGGTGATATTGTTGTTATCGATCCAGAAGTTACTCCCAATCCCGGAGAGTTCGTAGTAGCAGCAAGCTATGAACGGGAGGCAACATTTAAAAAATACAGGCCAATAACTATAAATATTGATGGAACACAGCACTTTGAACTCATCCCATTAAATAATGATTATCCTATTTTAGATAATCAGCGGATAAAAATCACCATTATAGGAACAATGGTTGAACATCGAATTTACCGTAGAAAACGATAATTTTTATTAGCCCTCCTCTTTTTTCAACCCGCCCCGCGCGGGTTTTTTTATTAAAAATTCTTACAAATACAAAAAGGTACAAAAAAATAACAATAAATACAGCTTTGGTTGTTGTCATTAAACAATTTTAATTGTATATTCTAATCATCGAACAGGCAGGACGCCCACGAAGTAGCCGCCAGTGGCGTAAGAAGATCTGGATGATTCGATAATTAACAATACCAAGTTATATCAGTACGCTCTTTAACAGACAGCGCTGAAAAAGTGCACCATTCTAACCAGTTGATTACTGACTGAGACGTGAAAACTACTCAATCACAAATCAACTAAAGGGAGATGATATGCACAACTTTCATGGCTACAACAATGCAAGAAAAAGAAGGCATGAGCGCAGAAAAGAGCAACAAGAAGCGTATAACAAGGATGAAGCCATAAATATGGCATTAAAGACTGCTCTCCATCCTGAAGAAATTACAATACCAACACGACCAATATTATCACTAAATATACGCAATTAACTTGAAGATGCGGGTTTTAAAATCTGGAAGTTATCAGTCAACCGAGTGGTGAGTTCTTTCGCTTTTTCTGGCAATGTGACATGAAAAAAGTGGCGCAGCGTTTCACGGAATGTTTTGGTATCCGGAAAATAGACATTGTTTCGTACCTGCTCATTCACATACTTCCATAATCGCTCAATCGGGTTGAGATTAGGGCTGTAAGGCGGCAGGTAGTGCAACTCAATATTCAAAACCTCGGCAAAAAATTGGACGACTCCGGAACGGTGATAACCCGCACCATCCAGAATAATGTGGATTTTTTGCGAAAGTGGATAGGTTTCCCGGATTGAGCCGAAAAAAAGGACGACATTTTTCGCGTTAATCGTCGGATATTCACGAACAATAGTCTCTTCAATCCGTTGTAAATTAAGGGCACCCATGATGTTGAGTCGAGTACGACTGCCTGTGGTTTCAACCACTTTGACGTGCTTCCGCCCGCTCTTCATCCAGCCATAACTTAATTTTGTGGACAGGGTCGGGTGAACCGCATCAATAAATAAAATAGGCGCATTCTGGCCACATTCTTCTTTCAGCGCGTTGTAGGTTTCAATAAACTGTTGCTGTTTATCCGCATCAAATTTATGCGGAGCACCCATTGGCTTCTTGTAGCTGAAACCTTGACGGTGAAGCCATTTCGTCATTCCTGCGACAGTGAAAGTCACCTGCCATCGTGCCCGAACATAGGCCACAATTTGTGCGGTAGTGTGCATCAAATTTGCCATCAGATACTCAACTAATTCTGTTGTTTGTTCGGCAGACAAACGGCTTTCAGAGCCCCCATTTTCAGGGGCGAGTTTTTCCTCAGAGAAGTAATCTTTCAGATGGCGGCTCACCGTACTTTCATGGATCCGCAAAGCCTGAGCAATCATCTGGGCAGTCCAGCCTTCTGAGGCCAAAAGCACGGCCTTGATGCGGTCACGTACTCGTCCATCGCGAGTCGTATCATGCATCAATTCGAGGGCGTCTTTTTGGGCATCTGTTAGATTAATTTTCATGGGCGCAATCATGATCTGATACAAATGAAAAATCAAGCATCTTCAATGACGACGGGTATAGAAAAGCAATGGATCGTGTTAATAAAGCAGTTTCAGTCCAAACCACTCCAAATTACGATAATTTCAATAACTGCTGCTTATCTAATGCAGCTCTCTACTCAACCAAAACTAAAACCCGCCGTCGTCTGGAATCAGGCGAGGTTACTGCTAGAGTGTGATATTTTCTTTATTAAAATAATCTTGAATTGAAAAAATTAATCCGCATTAAATAAAAGGTAATCATGAAAACTTTTATCTTTGCCGCAATAGAGCGAGCTAATACCGATCAACAGCTCCCTATTAAAATTAAATGTGTTGCTGAAAGTTATCACCAAGCAAAAGCGATGCTATCTGGTGAATATATCACAGCGTGGGCTGGTCAAATTATTAATCACGGAAATTAAACATGAACAATAAACTACAAGCAGCCGTCGAGATTGCAGAAGAAATTGAAGCCTCAATATTTCCCGTAGTGACTGCAATTCAAAATGAAGCCGAACCGGATACTTATTTAATGTGTCGTGGTGTACATCGTCAAACGTGTGATTTAGCCCAACGGTTAAGGGATATTAATAAGGAATATATTATGGAAGGTGTAATTGATACATGTTCTAATTTAGATATTGAACTAGAGCCAGCTAAAAATGCAATCGAAAAATTAAGATCACTATTGAGCACAATGATTGATGTCCGTGGAGATGATGACGACGCAAATTTACTTCTTATTGCGATAGATTTAGCCTTTGATGCCGGTAAAGAAATAGCACGAGTCAGAGGAGTGGAATACTCATGAATGACATCCGAAAACACATTTGCGTTAATGAAGACCGTTTATCTGAAATGAAAGAAGATGATTTAAATTATCTAATCTCATCAAGTGAAGATGTCATATTCGCAATGACAAATGGATTATTATCCATTGGCAACTTAGCAAGTGCCGCAGTTCATAGTGAAGAATATTCCCAAGATGATGCCATGACTGATCTAGAAAGAATAGCGCATCTGTTAACTGTAGTACCTCTTATTATAGAAGCGGAACACGAAAACAATATTAGTGCAGGAATTGAGTTAAGAGAAAGGCAAGCAATTAAAAAAGAAAAGCAATTAATTCAATTAATAAGGAATTACCATGAAAATACTTAAATCCATTGAAACTGCAACCATCCAAGATATCAAAATTGAACTGCGTGAAGTCTATGTCGTTCGTGGTGCTAGCAAGACTTATCTGAGCGAGAAAGGTGCACTGAATAAACTGGCTTATGTTCGGGCGCAGAAGCAATTCAATAAGGAAGACAGGCCAAGTAACTTCCCTGCCCAAGAGGTCATTCAGGAAGACGGCACTTCTGCATTACGCAAGGGAAAGATGCGCCCTGAGTTTATGGAACGACATGCTCAAGTACTGGAAGAACTGAAAGCTGATGTTAGACAGGTAAGAGAAATTGCTCGACTTAAAAAGGAATGCAAGAAAGCAAAAGAGAAACTCCTAACAGTCTTGGATGATTTAGAAAACGCAGAAAATAAATACAAAAATTCAAAATAATAAAAAATAAACAAGTTTTAATTACAGCGCCATTGCTGGGGATTCGTTTACGCTAAATTCAGGAAATAGAAAATGACAAAATTAACGTTGCTTGAAAGAAAGCGAAAGGCATTTATACATGCCAAATTGGACACATTGCAAAAGAAGCACAGTTCTCACTCTGTAATAGTCAAAGTGGCAGAAATTAATTACCGACTGGATTTAGACGAGGAGATATTAACCATAGCGTTAATTCGTTTCTTTGAACTCGACGCATTGGCATCAAAAAATAAACAAAAGGCTGAACAACTTCTTATATCGACATACAACAGCTTTTATACCAAGTTCGGAAATTTAACCGCAGAAGGCAATGAGTTTATGAATGAAATTCTAAAACTGATTGCAAAGAAAACGGAACCCATAAATGGAGATAACAATGAAAAATGAAACTTATTTAGATTTTGCTGAAACAGCCATCCAGAAAGAGAAAGAAGAAAAGTACGACCTTGCAGCTTTATATTGGGGAAAAGCCAGAAGTGTAGCCACCAGCTTTAATACTCAAGCATGGTCTGAATATCGTCAGGAGCATAACGAAAAAAGGTATTCATTGCATAACAGCTATAGCGAAGCAATAAGAGATCAAAAAGAAAGTAGAAAAATAGCGGCAATAAACAAACGAACGGCGGAGGTATTGGAAAGTCATCTCGAAAATCACGCTGAAACAAATAAGTGGAAACAAAAGCTTCAACAGGCGGCGAATAATGATTGAATATGAACAGGCAACAGAATTAGCGCAGAGTTTAGAACTAAAAGGCTTATTCCGCCGTGCTGCTGATAAATGGGGTGAGGCACTTTCATTATCCCGTAATAAAAAGCAAGAACAGGAATGCATCAAGAATAATTTGCGCTGTGTTCGAGAAGCAAAAATAACTATTAGGGAGGGGTTGTAATGACAAAGCGAAGAAATAAAACCCAACAAGGTTATGCGGGAATGACCATTCCTCAAGGACTCAGCTTGGAACGCAACGAGGTTGCTGATTATACCAATGTATGTAAGCACCTCTCTAACTTTAAAAGAATCGGCGATCAAATCCTGATGCCATTAAACCGAAAACAGAGACGGTTAGCCAAAAAATTAAATATTGAAATTACCGAGGTGGAACAATGATCAATAAGACTGAATTAATCACTATTAATAAAACTCAAATGCCTGTCGTGGAATATCAAGGACAACGGGTTGTGACGTTCTCCATGATTGATCAGGTTCATGCACGGCCAGAAGGAACTGCAAAAGCTGCCTTTAATAGAAACAATCACCGTTTTGTACAAGGCGTGGATTATCAAGTTTTAAGTCAGGACGATATACGTACCGACCTCCCTGACGGCTTATTTTCTAAGTTCGCCCCCAGCGGGATTGTGCTTTTTGAGTCTGGTTATCTGATGTTAACCAAGCCGTTCAATGATGATGTTGCATGGCAGGTTCAGCGTGAACTGGTTAGCAGTTATTTTCGCAAGCCACAAACAGTACTGAGCGAACTTGAAATGATTGCCAGGATCGCCAGCCATACAGCCCAACAACAACGTCAGATTAACCACATTGGCGAACAAGTTGAGCAAGCCCATGAAGCTATTGAGCAAATCAAACGCGGAACCATTCCAGCAGGTTGGATTGGGTTCTCCCTGGCTGCGACCGAATCCGGGCTAACCAATCCCAAATGCCGCACCTTGGCTGAACAGTATAACGTACCTATCGACACCGTCACCATCATGACACCAGATGGACAGCCTCGCCCTATGAAAGTTGTATTCAAAGAAGACTTCATGAGCGCGTTCCGTCTGATGATGGGCGAAGCAGAAAAACGCGGCACTCGCTGGTCACATCCCAAAATGGGGATCTTTCAGGTTATCGGATGGGAGGACAAGCAATGATTATTAATTCATGCCTGTTACGTGCGGCTTTGGTTTGTGTCGCTAAAAACGACCCTCGTTATTATCTGTGTGGAGTGCATATAACCCCTAAGTATCTGGAGTCATCAAATGGTTTTGTGGCTTTCCGGTTAGAGCACGGCATCAACACACGCCGTAAAGCCATTATCCAGTTCCACGGAAAGATCCCCAAAAAGGCTGACACTACAGAACTGCATTTCACCAAAGAACCTTATGCTGTACACAGGGATATTGCCGGGGTAAGGGTGGGATTTACAGCCTTATCCATGCTGGATGGTCGCTTTCCTGATTTAGACCGGGTTATCCCAAAGAAAGTGGAAAATGTTATTCCTCAATTTCAGGCTGAGTTCCTGACCTATCCTCAAAAAATGTTCGGGGATGATTCGAGGTTCATCGCTGTTTCCATGCATCCATCCGGCATGACTGAGGGATGTGTAATGAAGTTCAGCGACAACATTAATCAACGTTATGGCAACCCTCAGCTTGTTGTCATGCCCTGCCGGATATAGGAGGTTCAGATGATAACGAAAAACTTTCGCCTTAACGCACTGGCAAACGCTTACGCAGCCGCCATCTATCACGATGTAACAGCCCGTAACGGTGGCGATCACTTCGCGATGCGAGTCGGCAAAACAGAAATCAGTGTCGCGATTGTCGATGGCATAAAAGGTATTCGTGAGTTAGTCGATAGTTACGCATTGGAAGCACTACAGCAGAATTACCCGGCATGGGAAGTGATAGCCATAAACCTGATGGAAAAATGCGTAATCAATGACTGTCTGACAGGCCACGGGCGTAAAATATGGCAAAGCATGATCAATGACATGGGGACATGCTGGCAGCTAAGGGGGCGTTTCAATGAAAATCGAATATCAGGACAAGGGCAGCACAGCGCAAATAGTCATTGTCAGTTTCATTACAGAACGCCGAAAACACAACCGTTGTGTTGATGCTGCCCTGTTAGCTACACCTGTTCGGGCTTCTTCTTCCGGTGTATTTTTCAGAAGAACAGTTATCACAGGCAAAGCCAATCACATGATGCGCGCTTACAAAATCCTTTGCAAGGAGGCGGACAGTGACAGATAAGCAGCGCCAGATGGCAGACATTGACAATGTGCTTGTTAAGGCCACGTTCCACATCGACGACGGCAGGGATCATACGGATCAGATTATCCACCGCCTCAGACAGAACTTTTACATTCATGAGGGCGATTGCCCTCCTCTGCCACCCGCGCCAAAAGTGGCAGAAGTGAAATTAACACCGGTGAAGAAAGCGGGTAATAAGCGAGGTAAAGAATAATGAAAGGCAAATTACTTCCTGTGGTTGTTGGTGTTGAAATTCCCCTTGATGAATTCGGGCGCTACAACCTGAACACATTACATAAGGCCAGTGGAGAGGGTGAAGAAAAAGCACCAAACAGATGGCTGAGAACCAAGTACGCAAAAGAGCTTATTGCAGAATTGGAGGCTAAGTTACTGAAAAGTATTCAAACGCCAGATTTGGCGCTTGCTCAAAAAGCAGTCGATTCTGCTCACGGCGGCACATCGCCGGGCACTTACGCCCATGAGTTGATAGCGGTTTCTTACGCGGGATGGATTCGACCGGATTTCCAGCTTGATGTGAACCAGGCATTTATCGATTTCAAATCGGGAAATTCAGGTATCGGCATTAATGCCCTGCCGTCTCTCGATCACATGGTTGGACGATTTGATGAATTACGCCACCAGCTAGCAAAAGATGAGAAGAACGAAGCTGAGTTGCTTTCTGTGTGCAGCCAAATCATGAACGCTCGCAAAAAGACCAAAGGTAAGCGCCATAAGATGATTAGTGCACTGAAAGAGGCGGGACAAATGGCTATCTTTGATGATGAAAACAGCGGAGAAGAGTCATGATCAATAACTCATTCCACCTGACTCAAATCATCGCCTCGGTCTGGGGCGATCCTTCTGATATCACCGATGCAATCTGGCAGGCAGGATACCGTAAGCCAGAACGGGGAGAAAAGGAAATCGCCGAACTGATTATTGATGTCATGAACGGGGTACCGGACGAGGTTTCCTACTCCGAAAGACCGAAGAATCTGAACGATATTCTAACAACGGAGCTGAACAACATTATTTTTGATGCGACATGGGAAGGAAAGGCGACACCTGCGGGAGTAGCGAAAATGGTTTTGGAGAACGGTTATCAGAAAGGAGGTGCATGATGGCGGAGTCACCCTATATCAAAACTCAGGAACTGGCAGCTCGATACAGTGTAAAACCACATACTATCAGGTTGTGGTGTGGTAATGGGAAGCAAAGAAGAAAAGGCTTCCCAAAACCTAAATTTTTATCCGACCAGCTTAATTTTCTACGGCAGGATATTCTTGACTGGGAGGGCGGGAAACAATTTTAGTCAACTTATCCCACCAGCGTTCATATGCTTCTCTCTGCTCATTCAGGTAGGTGTGCTTATCGTACACCTGCCATACTCCCGGTAATTTGTGCCCCAGCATAATCTCGGCCACATGAGGTGAAGTCAGATCAGAAATCCCTGTGCGCATTGTTTTGCGCAAGTCGTGGATTGACCAAGGGGTATAATGTTCGAAATAACTAGACATTTTTTTATTCAGTGAATTAATTATTTGAAGATGCGATCCTTCCGCAAATGGTTTACCACTGGATACTATAAATAGATGTTCGCTTCCGCGATTTAGCGTCTTCGCTTGTTTAATTAATTCCCTGGCTTCTAGAACAATTGGCCTGATAATAGGTTTTTGGGATTTAGCCCCAGTTTTGTGATTTTCGGGAGGGATAATCCAGATATTTTTTTCATAGTCAAAATCGGTAACTTTAGCTTTCAGCAATTCACCAATACGACATCCAAATAAAAGGCATAGTTTTATTATTAACGCATTACGTGGATTATAACTAGGGGAATCAATAATTTTAAATAGAACTATTAATCTCTCTTCGCTCAACGTACTGTCATCTTTGTTGGTTTTTTTTCTTCCTAAATCACTGATCAATACATCGGATAGAGGGGTGATTTTAGTCATTCCTCTCCGCACAGCCCACCGATGTGCATTTTTGGTGTTATTCAATATCCGAACCCCAATTGATGGGTGCTGTTTAGTAACATCTTCAATTAAGGCTAACCAAATATGGAGAGTGACTTCATCATGGGGTAATTTACCGATTTTGGGAAAAACATATAATTCGAACGAACGTAAAATTTCATTCGCTTTCACTAGCACTCCTTTCATCGCTGTTTCCCACCAATCTCGGATAAGCCTTTCCACTGTCACAGCCTTTAAGACGGACTCGCGAAGAACGCGCTTAACCATTTTAGGGTTATGGTGTTGCTCTAATTCTCCACGGTAAAAAATCACAGCATCACGCGCATCTTTTAGGCTAGTCGCTGGATATGTACCTATGTCAATTCGATCTCCTTTTCCATCCCAGCGATACCGGAACTGAAAAATCACTTTACCTTTCGGAGTAACACGAATAGATAATCCGTCTCTGTCTGATTTGGTAACCATTTTTTCTTGGGGCTTGCCACTGGTAGAGCGCAGCCATGAATCAGTAATTGCCATATCACCTTCCTCAAAAAACAATACAGCTTTTAATGTAGTTTATGTACACTGATATGTACATACTTGTCATGACGCAAGATGATATCCTTTGACTATCCGTGATTAAACCTGACAAACTTTGATTGAATTTATATTTAAATTCAATGCATTAAATTAAATTTATGACTATTAATACTTATTAATGACTAAAGGTGATTAAATAAAATCATTACACAGAATAATAAGTTATTATGGACTAGCCGTATTGGTATGATCGAACAAAAGGGTGGATTATTTGATCCGTCTTATTTTTATGGATTTTTTATACCAGACAATATTGTCCAGCACGTTTAAATCAAATGGATAGTAATTCAGATGGCTCAGAACCTCCATCTTATATTCAAGCTACCTTTAATTCTGAACCAATACCAATAATCCCTCTTTCTATAAGATACAATTACAGAGCCAGTACTTATGAAAGAACCAATTTATAATAAACAACTAATTAAAAAGCCTCTGATTGTTCAGAGGCTTTTTATCACAGTCTATTTTTTTATTTAGTTTTATAATGGGCTTCCGCCTCATCAAAACGCTGTTGAGTTGCCTGACTTGGCGCTTTCCCTAACAGGCTAACACCAATAATGGCAATAGAAGCAAAGATAAAACCTGGAATAATTTCATACAGCCCGAACCATTTGTACTGCATCCATACCAATACCGTAATCGCTCCCACCAGCATACCGATCAATGCACCATTGCGCGTCATCCGTTTCCAAAGTACCGAAATCAGTACTACAGGGCCAAATGCCGCACCAAACCCAGCCCATGCATTACTTGCCAGAGCCAGCACTTTATTGTTCGGATTGGTTGCAATAACAATCGCAATCGCAGCCACCAGCAACACCATCAAACGGCCAACCCATACCAACTCATTCTGACTGGCTTTAGTGCGCACAAAGGCTTTATAGAGATCTTCCGTCAACGCACTAGAACAAACCAATAACTGGCAGCTCAAAGTACTCATCACTGCCGCCAATACTGCCGACAGCAAGATACCGGTAATCCACGGATTGAACAACAGCGTACCTAACTCGATAAAGATACGTTCGTTCTTTTGTAATACGGGAGCCGCCTGCTCTGGGTACAGCTCAAAATAGGCAATGCCAAAGAAACCAACAGCTACGGTTCCAGCAAGGCACAGAAACATCCACGTCATACTGATACGACGGGCTTTGTGAATGGTTTTGTGAGAGTCCGCAGCCATAAAACGCGCAAGGATGTGAGGCTGGCCGAAATAACCAAATCCCCATCCCAATAGCGAGATAATGGCGATAGCATTTAATCCCTTGAACATATCCAGATAGAAGGTATGTTTTGCTTCAATAACCGCGATAGCATTCTCAAACCCACCAACATTGAACAAAATTAGTACGGGTACCAAAATCAGGGCAAAAATCATCAGAGTTGCCTGAACGGTATCCGTCCAGCTTACTGCCAAAAAACCCCCGAGGAAGGTATAGCCAATAGTCGCCAGTGCCCCAAGCCATATTGCTTTTTCATAGCTGATACCAAAAGTGCTCTCGAATAACAGACCACCCGCAACGACACCAGATGCACAATAAATGGTAAAGAAAACAAGAATAACCAACGCTGAAATGATGCGCAGGATTTTACTGCTGTCTTCAAAACGATGGGTGAAATAATCCGGTAAGGTTAACGCGTTGTTATTCACCTCAGTATGCACGCGCAATCGACCGGCAACCCAGAGCCAGTTCAAATAAGCGCCCATCAAACAGCCGATTGCTATCCAACCACCTGAAATTCCAGATAAAAAAATCAAGCCCGGCAACCCCATCAATAACCAGCCACTCATATCAGAAGCGCCAGCAGATAATGCTGTTACCACACTGCCCAATCGCCGCCCACCCAATATATAGTCATCAAAATTTTTGGTGGAACGATAAGCCATGTAGCCTATCACCAGCATCGCGGAAATGTAGACAATGAAAGTTATTAGCATTGGTGAATTTACTGTCATGCAGGTTCTTCTCCATAGTGTTTCTGCAAATCGTGTTATTTGCGTAAATAATGTTATCTGTACTTAAAGCCACTCTTGTTCAACATGATATGTTTTCAGTGCAATATATTTGCAGTACAAGGCACTTGCCTACCAGGTTGCACCTGAAGATCATTTCACCTAAAGCGGCATTAATTTTGGTATGTATAATTTATGTTTGTAATTATTTTAAAATCACTTTCTATCCTAGATTAGCTAAAACATTTTTAACAACTAATTAACGATGTTTTTTCTTAGAAACGCTCGCTAAGTCACATTTATCACTTCAGAAGTTGTACCTTTCATTAAAGAATCAGTTACACCTCCATAATTACAACAATAAAAACCATTAAATATCAATTAAATAAATACTAACAAGTTATAATATTTACCAACAAAATAATCAAAACAAGATTAGTTTCACAAATTTAGAACGGCCGCTTTTAACATGGTTGCACAAAGTTGCAACATGACAGATATTGTTATGTAACTTGGTTAAGTCTTACCTATTAAGGAGTGAGAATGGGTAGTACCACTATGGGCGTGAAGCTCGATGAAGCAACGCGTAATCGTATAAAATCTGCTGCACAACGAATTGAACGCACACCACACTGGCTGATTAAGCAAGCCATTTTTAATTATCTTGAACGCCTGGAAAATGAGGAAAAGATCCCAGAAATATCAGTGTTTCAGGATAACAAAGAAGAAAAGATTTCCGAAGAAGAATCACAGATTGAGGCGACTTCTCAACCATTTTTGGATTTTGCCGAGCATATTTTGCCCCAATCGGTGAAACGTTCTGCAATTACTTCAGCGTATCGTCTGCCCGAAACGCAGGCAGTTCCCATGTTGCTGCAACGTGCTCAATTATCAGGAGAACAAGCCAAAGCGACCCACAAACTCGCTTACTCCATCGCTGAAAAACTACGCCAGCAAAAACATGGCACTGGCCGCGCCGGTTTAGTTCAAGGGTTACTGCAAGAGTTCTCCCTTTCTTCACAGGAAGGCGTTGCGCTGATGTGTCTTGCCGAAGCCCTGCTGCGTATTCCCGACAAAGCGACCCGTGATGCGCTGATCCGTGACAAAATCAGCAACGGTAATTGGCATTCTCATCTTGGCCAAAGCCCATCTATGTTCGTCAATGCCGCAACTTGGGGTCTGTTGTTCACGGGCAAGCTGGTATCTACCCATAATGAAGCCAAATTATCCAAGTCCTTGAACCGCATTATCAGCAAGAGCGGTGAACCATTGGTGCGCAAAGGTGTTGATATGGCGATGCGCCTGATGGGAGAACAATTTGTCACAGGTGAAACCATCGCCCAAGCCCTCGCCAACGCTCGCAAGCTGGAAGAAAAAGGCTTCCGCTATTCATATGACATGCTGGGTGAAGCTGCGCTGACAGAAGAAGATGCACAGGCATACATGGTTTCTTATCAACAGGCAATCCACGCCATTGGTAAGGCATCGAACGGCCGCGGCATTTATGAAGGACCGGGCATCTCCATTAAGCTGTCAGCCCTGCATCCACGTTATAGCCGTGCTCAATATGAACGCGTCATAGATGAGCTTTATCCACGCCTGCTTTCTCTGACTTTACAGGCTTGTCAATATGACATCGGTATCAATATCGATGCAGAAGAAGCAGATCGTCTGGAAATCTCTCTCGATTTGCTGGAAAAATTGTGTTTTGAACCAAAACTGGAAGGCTGGAACGGTATCGGTTTTGTTATTCAGGCTTACCAAAAGCGCTGTCCTTTTGTGATTGACAGCATTATCGACCTGGCGCAACGCAGCCGCCATCGCTTGATGATCCGTCTGGTGAAAGGAGCTTATTGGGATAGTGAAATCAAACGTGCCCAAATTGATGGTCTGGAAGGCTACCCGGTGTATACCCGCAAAGTGTATACCGACGTTTCTTACATCGCCTGCGCCCGTAAACTGCTTTCCGTCCCCAATCTGATCTATCCACAGTTTGCGACCCACAACGCGCATACTCTATCTGCGGTTTACCATCTGGCTGGACAGAATTATTATCCGGGACAATATGAGTTCCAGTGTCTGCACGGCATGGGTGAACCGCTGTATGAGCAGGTTGTCGGCAAGATTGCCGATGGCAGGCTCAACCGCCCATGTCGCATTTATGCGCCTGTCGGGACACATGAAACACTATTGGCTTATCTGGTTCGCCGCCTGTTGGAAAATGGCGCCAATACTTCGTTCGTTAATCGCATTGCAGATACCTCCCTGCCCCTTGATGAACTTGTTGCTGATCCGGTGAAAGTAGTTCAGGAACTCGCACAATCTGAAGGACAAATTGGTCTGCCACATCCGAAAATTCCACTACCACATGATTTATACGGCAAGAACCGCGTCAATTCCTCGGGGCTGGATCTGTCGAATGAGCACCGTTTGGCTTCACTCTCCAGCGCATTACTGAGCTCTTCGATGGAAACATGGAACAGCGAGCCGCTGCTGGGTGGTGATTATGCACATACCGGCGAATTGCCGACAGCTAAATCCGTCAATAATCCTGCGCGGCCTTCCGATATCGTGGGCTATGTCCGTGAAGCGACTGAGCAAGAAGTCAGCCACGCTCTGGACGTTGCCATCGATGCAGGTACTATTTGGTTTGCAACTCCCCCCTCAGAACGCGCCGCGATTTTGGTGCGTGCAGCGGAATTGATGGAAAATAACCTGCAATCCCTGCTCGGCATTTTGGTTCGTGAATCCGGTAAAACCTTCAACAATGCCATCGCTGAAGTGCGTGAAGCCGTTGACTTTCTCTATTATTACGCAAATCAAGTTCGGCAGGATTTCGCCAATGACACCCATCGCCCACTAGGGCCAGTAGTTTGTATCAGTCCGTGGAACTTCCCGATGGCGATTTTCACTGGCCAAATCGCCGCAGCATTGGCGGCAGGTAATAGTGTCTTGGCAAAACCAGCGGAACAGACGCCATTAATTGCCGCTGTTGCAGTCAAAATGCTGCATCAGGCAGGTATCCCGCGTGATGTGCTGCAATTGCTGCCTGGTCAAGGGGAAACTGTCGGGGCTTTGCTGGTTGGTGATGAGCGTGTGCGGGGCGTGATGTTTACAGGCTCCACCGAAGTTGCCAGCCTGTTGCAGCGCAATATTGCCGGCCGTCTTGATGCACAGGGGCGCCCAACGCCATTGATCGCCGAGACGGGCGGACTGAATGCCATGATTGTCGATTCCTCAGCACTGACGGAACAAGTTGTCACCGATGTGGTCGCGTCGGCCTTTGACAGTGCGGGTCAGCGTTGTTCCGCTCTGCGTATTCTGTGCGTACAAGACGATGTGGCAGAAAGAACCCTTACTATGCTGAAAGGAGCCATGGCTGAGTGTCGGATAGCAAATCCTGAACACTTATCAACGGATATCGGCCCGGTGATTGATGCCGAAGCGAAGGCTGGCATTGAGCGCCATATCCAGACCATGCGCACCAAAGGCAGGCCGGTTTATCAAGCAGTACATAAAAATGAAGCCGATAGTCAGGAATCTTCACAAGGCACGTTTGTCAAACCCACGCTGATTGAGCTGGAAAATTTTGATGAATTAAAGAAAGAAGTTTTCGGCCCCGTACTGCATGTAGTGCGTTTTAACCGTAATGAGCTGGATAAACTGCTGGAACAAATCAACGCTTCTGGTTACGGATTAACGCTAGGTGTTCATACGCGCATTGATGAAACCATCGCACAAGTCACGGCCAACGCTAAAGTCGGTAACTTGTATGTCAACCGCAATATGGTCGGGGCTGTCGTCGGTGTACAGCCATTTGGTGGCGAAGGTCTGTCAGGCACCGGGCCAAAAGCGGGTGGGCCGCTTTATCTGTATCGTCTGTTATCACAGCGTCCCGTCAATGCTGCCAGCCAGACACTGGAACGTCAGGATGAGGAATATCAGCTTGATGCCAGAGCGCGTGTCGCCCTGCGCTCCCCTTTCAACAAATTGGCTGAATGGGTAACAGCACAACATAACGATGCTTTGAGCAAATTAATTCAGAAATACAGCCTGTTAGCTCAGGGCGGAACCATTCGATTACTACCGGGACCTACAGGGGAACGCAATACTTATACGCTCTTGCCACGCGGTGAAGTTTTGTGTCTGGCCGATAATGAGCAAGATACGTTGGTACAATTGTCTGCCGTGTTGTCTGTCGGCTGTCAGGCCATCTGGGAGAAAGACGATTTGCATCAGCAATTACTGCGTCAATTGCCGGATGAGGTTCGCCACTCAATTCGTCTGATCAACGATTGGCAAAATGAAGAGACGGAAATGGAAGCCGTTATTTATCACGGTGATTGCGACCAGCTACGTCATGTCTGCGGTATCATCGCTCAACGCAAAGGGCCGATTGTTTCAGTACAGGGTTTTGCCCGTGGTGAAACAAACCTGCTACTGGAACGTCTATTACATGAACGCTCATTAAGTATTAATACTGCCGCCGCAGGGGGTAATGCCAGTCTAATGACAATTGGGTAAGATAATTTGGTTATAAATATATAACTAATAAATATATAATTAAAATATAGGGGGAATGCGTTATTATCGCATTCCCCTCTAGAATCGTGCAGTCTGATAACGTTATATCTCTACGTAATTAATCAATACCCGTTCTGTTGCCAGCTCAGATATTGCTCATATTTACGCAGCGCGATATTGTAATTACTAAAAGCAGACTGAGACAATTTCTCACTGAGTTTTTCCTGAATTTTTTCCGGCGTAAACTCTTGTGCTGGGTAATTGCTTGATGTTAGTAATTCATCCAATCGCCGCAAACGAACCACATATTCGCGCACAGTGCTATGGCTCATCTCTGTTTGCTCAAACAGATACTGTTTAAATGACATAATGTCGAAATAATCAGTTTGGCTATTGCAATAAATTTCGCTACAGAAGCGGCACAGCGCCACAAATTTACCCTGTAACTCATCCCATGTTTTGTCATCAACTAATTCAGTCATCTCAGAGATAGCTTCCTTGTTGATTACCTGACCGTTAAAAACGAGAGAAATACGGTCAAGGGTTTTATGACAGTGCAAACAATGAGTCTGACTATGTTTATAGTCCTTGATATAACGGCTGAGAGGCCGTTTCTTTTGTGTTGTAACAGACATAAGAAATAAAGCCCTGTGTGTAGTCTTAACTTAACAAAAAACAAATAAGCAAAAAGTTACTTTTCTGGATTCAAACGCGCCCTCAGCCGTTTTATTGCCTGGCTGTGAAGCTGACTCACGCGGGATTCTCCCACATTAAGTACTGCGCCAATCTCTTTAAGATTCAGTTCTTCCTGATAGTACAGCGTCAGAACCATTTTTTCCCGTTCAGGCAGCGACTCAATGACATCGATAACCCGCTGACGAAGATCACCTTCCAGCAATTGTTGGAGAGGATTTGTCTCATGCTCGTCCTCAATTACCGGCTCACAGCTTTCGCCATGAATTTCGTGCCACTCGTCATAAGAAAACAGTTGACTGTTATTTGTGTCTAACAGTATTTGCCGATATTCTATCAGATTAATCTTTAATTCTTTAGCAACTTCCTGCTCACTAGCTGGACGGCCTAACTCTTGCTCAAGTTTACGGATGGTCTGCGTGACTTCACGTGCATTACGCCGCACACTACGCGGAGCCCAATCACGGCTCCTCAACTCATCCAACATTGCACCTCTGATGCGCTGTACCGCATAGGTGGTAAACGCGGTTCCCTGCAAGGAATCAAAACGCTCCACCGCATTCAGTAAGCCTATACCACCAGCCTGAAGCAGATCATCAAGCTCCACGCTGGCAGGCAGCCTCACCTGTAGCCTCAATGCTTCATGGCGAACTAGTGGTACATAGCGCTTCCAGAGGCTATTTTTGTCCATCACGCCTTCGGCGGTATACAAATCGCTCACAACAACAGACACCTTTGGATAAGAGACTGGCTACCATTATCCAATCACCTAATCGGTACAATCGTTTGAACAATGAAGTAAAAGCGCTTCTTTTTCACCTATGCGAAATTTTTTTGTCGTCCGCCCAAATGCATCGTAAGTTTCAGTCTGTCCCTGACAAAGGTTAAAAAATAAGGATCGGCAAGCCGATCCTTATTTTTTAGAGATTATTTATGCAGGGTGTCCTGCATAAACTCTCAACTGGGAAATAAAAATTAACGCAGCAGAGACAGAACAGATTGTGGAACCTGATTAGCCTGAGCCAGAACAGAAGTACCCGCCTGTTGCAGGATCTGGCCACGGCTCATGTTGGAAACTTCAGTTGCGTAGTCAGCGTCTTCGATACGACTCTTCGCTGCACTCAGGTTGTTAACCGTGTTGTTCAGGTTGTTAACAGTGGATTCCAGACGGTTTTGAACTGCACCTAGGGAGCTGCGCAGGCTGTCAACTGTAGACAAAGCGCCATCTAATTTAGCCAATGTATCTGCTGGTAATGCCCCTGCTTCTTTTGCTTTTTCAAGAGCTGCTTGCTCTGTTTTAAGCGTTGCTTCTGCCGCAGTTTTTGCAGCACCTGTTGCTTTTTTCGCGTCCTCTTCAGCCTTTTTTACTTTACCTTCAGCCTCTGTAATTTTCGTTTTTTCCTCACTAGTTCTTTGTAATTCAACGCTAAAATCACCCAGTTTTAATGTTTCCTTATCAATTTTCTTCAGGTCGATAGCGATTTTTTCACCATCGTTAGCACCAACCTGAATGTTCAGAGTAGTATCTTTGCTTAATACTTTTACTCCATTAAACTGAGTTTGTTCAGAAATACGATTGATTTCATCCAGACGCTTAGTGACTTCTTCCTGAATGGATTTCCGGTCACTTTCAGAGTTAGTGCCGTTTTGGGCCTGAACAGCCAGTTCACGAATACGTTGCAGATTGTTGTTGATTTCGTTCAGAGAACCTTCGGTCGTTTGGGCAATAGAGATACCGTCGTTAGCGTTACGGGCAGCCTGAGTCAGACCTTTAACGTTCGCAGTAAAACGGTTAGCGATCGCTTGACCAGCAGCGTCATCCTTCGCGCTGTTAATACGTAAACCAGAGGACAGACGCTCAATAGCAGTACCTAAAACACCTTGGGATTTGCTTAAGTTGTTCTGAGCCAGCAGAGATGAATAGTTGGTATTAATAACTGATGCCATAGTAGAGTTCCTTTTTAAAATCAAGTCGATATAATTAGTTTGAGCTTTTTCGCTCACGGTGTTCATCACCGCCAACAGTTTTATCGGCTCCTTAAAAAGAACCTTTAATTTTTATTGAAAAACTTTTTTCTTTTTTCGCACTTTTCTTGCCGATAACCCAAACAGCGCCTGTTCTCGTCAATTATTCCGTCCATCAAAAAAATCATTTTGTCAGTAAACTTTTCGCAAATTAATCCGATAACATACCCAGTGATGCTTTACTAATAAAGGAGTCAACATGGCTAGCATTTCTTCATTAGGAGCCGGATCCGGGATGGATTTAGGTTCTATACTGGATAAACTTCAGGCAGCAGAAAGAAAACGTTTAGAACCATTAGCACAGCAGCAAACCAGCTATAAAGCCAAATTAACCGGTTTTGGCACATTAAAAGGCAGTTTAGAGAAACTTAAAAGCGCATCCGAAGAACTGAAAAAATTCGATAAGCTCAATACCACCAAAGTCAGCGAAGACCATAAAACATTTACCCCAACTACGGATTCCAAGGCTAGTCCGGGTAACTATATTATTGAAATCAATCAGCTTGCTAAGGCACAGTCCCTCCAATCCCCTGCGGTTTCCGATGTGAAATTCCCGCAAGGAGAGAAACTGGGCGAAGGGAAAACCCGCACCATTGTCATCACCCAGCCGGGTGAAGAAAAGCCGCTGCGTATTTCCCTGAAAGATGATGAAACGTCTCTGATTGAAATCCGTGATGCGATCAATAAACAGGAAGGCAACGTTAATGCCAGCATCATCAAAGCAACCGACAATAAAGACAATAAAGACAATAAAGGCGAGAATAAAAACTACCTGATCCTGACGTCGAAAAAAGCAGGAATACAGTCCGTCATGACAATCAAAGTTGAAGGTGATGACAAACTGAGTAAGTGGCTGAATTACACGTCTGGTAGCGAAAGTGTCCCTAAAAGTGGCTCCGGTGCAATGACGCAAACAGTGGAAGCCGCAGATGCAAAATTAAAGGTCAATGGCATTGAGATTGAACGTCAGACCAATGAGATAAAAGATGCGCCGGAAGGCATTACTCTGAATCTGAAAAAGCTCACAGAAAAAGATGAGTCTGGAAAACCAAAACCAGAAACACTGGTGGTTTCCCGTGATATTGAGCCAACGAAAGAAGCGATTAAAAAGTGGGTTGAAGCCTATAATGGGGTACAGACGACTTTCGAATCACTGACCAAATTCAAGCCTGTAGCCAAAGGTGAATCCGCTTCCAAAGACAATGGCGCCCTGCTCGGTGACGGCACCTTAAAAAGTATTCAAAGCCAATTGAGGCACCAGATTTTCTCACCACAGGATGTTGCTGATATTGCTACCCTGAATAAATTGGGTATCAAACAAAAATTAGACGGCACTCTCGAAATCAGCAACGAAAAACTGGAAAAAAACCTGAAAGAGAAACCTGCCAACGTTAAGGCTTTCTTCATGGGTGATGGTGAAAAAACCGGTTTCGCAACCCAAACTTATAATATATTAAAGCAAACGCTGGATAGTCACGAAGGGACTATCGCCACAGCGACCGAAGGCATCAACAAGCGTCTGAAAACACTTGAAAGACAAGTGGAACAGACCAATAAAAATATTGATGCAACAATAGAACGCTATAAACGTCAATTTACAGAACTGGATAAACTTGTTAATTCATTGAAGAGCACAAGTTCATCCCTATTCCAGCTTTTAAGATAATAAAAGGACATTATGTATCAACGTTCGGCAAGCCAGTTATACGCTCAGGTAGATCTTGAGAGCGAAATTATGAATGCCTCTCCCTATCAGTTGATTCAGATATTGTTCAATGGGGCGCTTAGCGCCCTACGTCGTGCAATTATTCTGATGCAACAGGGCAATATCCCAGAGAAAGGTTTAGCTATTTCCAAGGCAATCAATATCATTGATAATGGTCTCAAAGAGGGATTAGATTTCGAAAAAGGCGGAGAGATTGCTCAGAATCTGTTTGCTTTATATGATTATATGAATCGTCGTTTACTCCATGCTAATTTTCGCAATGATGAGAAGGCCATTACCGAAGTGATTGATTTACTTACCGAGATTTCAGATTCTTGGCGGCAAATAGGTCCTCATTACAACGCCAGTCAGGATATTGTTTAATGAAAAATGATCTGGATCTTTTGTCAGCTTACCAGCGGATCCTTAGTTTAAGTGAGCAAATGCTTGATTTAGCTAAAAATGAACAGTGGGATGAACTTGTTGATATGGAAATCACTTATCTGAAGGCGGTTGAAGTGGTTACCCTATTATCAGAAAATTCAGACGCCCCACTTTCATTACAGCAAAAATTAACCCAAATTTTACAAACTGTCTTGGATAATGAAAAAGAAACGAAGCGATTGTTGCAAAAACGATTAAGTGAACTTAGCGACCTGATTAAACAAGAAAGCTGCAAGCAACTATTACATGATACTTATGGGCAGTTCCCTGTCAGTGACTATGAAATGGAGTTAACGACTACAGAGCCAAAATAAATACAACAACGACGCCATGTGCTTTTATTAAAAATAACACTAATTGGTGGTGTCATTTATTTGTTTTCACTTCAGGTGGTGTCATTTAGTCACCATCGCTTTTTTGGTTAATCTAATTAGGCATTTTATTTTATTCATAATTTGCAAACAATCAAGAAAACCCATACAAAATTATTTAACAAAAAATTAACCAAACAATATTCATAACAGCTTTTTTACCTCATTGATAGAAGATAAAATCATCATACTTTATCTTTACTTAAAGAGAAAATTATGCAGTGGAATAATATCAATAAAGTCATCGTCTTTGCGATATTATTCATCCCCTGAATGGGTTTTTCATTGTTACCGATAACATTTTCAGAATGGGGACAGTTATATAGCCAAACGACCGAAATAGTCATTCCTTTTATCGATAATCAAGCACCTCCCATGACTCTTATTTGTATGCCAGTACTCACTTTCGAAAATCCAAACTGTATCTCATCTCGCTTTATCCCCTGTCATTTGAATTGAAATATTATGCCATATTAATATGATTCTTCTATAACAGTAAACCTGTACCACAGCCTATTTCCAGTAAATGACGGGGATACAGGGCATCAATTCGTTGCATAGTACCCGTTCGTCACTCTTCCATCTGTTCAAGCGGGATCGGTTGATCGGAATAACTGTTTATCCAACCGCCAAAATCACTATCTAAGGTCAGCGGATTCTCTCAGTGAAGTGATGACGCTCCTCATTTTATTCCACATGAGCCATTATCGTGATTTTAAAACGTTTTATATTCAGCATGTCAAACACTATCTTAAAGTCGGTTTTCCCAGGTTGGTCAGAGGTTGACGCTGAACCGCCCGCCAGCTTTATGCGTTTGCCAAAATTACAACGGTGGCGCAATACCCAATGGCTGCAATGGGTGAAATCCCAGCCCTGTGCGGCCTGTCAGCGTCCTGCCGATGATCCCCACCACATTATCGGTCATGGGCAGGGCGGGATGGGTACTAAGGCGCATGATTTGTTTTGTCTGCCACTTTGCCGGGAATGTCATGACGACCTGCATCGGGACAGGCTGGCATGGGAAGAAAAACACGGTAGCCAGGTGGATTTATTATTTCGTTTTCTGGACAGATCGCTGGGAATAGGGGCAATCAAATAATGACAAAATGGTATTCGCATGACTTGCAATACGTACGCTCGCAGATTATCCCCGCATTGTTTGATATTGCCGGTGAAACCAAGGGGCAATTGGCGGCATTTGAAGACTCTCCACTGACATGTACAGATCACTATAAGCGCAATAAAGCCCGTATTAGGGTAGGAAATCACTGGGTCGTACAGGATACCGATCCGGTTTTTTGTCTTGAAACCCGCATGAGAAAACAGCCCAAACCGCCTATTAACCCGATAACATACAGGGGGAGTTCGTGGCGGCGGGCAGTACTGGCCATGGATAAACCCAAACTGGCATGGGTGCTGTACTGTTATGCACATTCCCTGGATTATCGCTATCAGGTTGAAATATGCGAATATCTCTGGGGAGGCTTTCTGGCAGGGCAAACAAACCGTCGGTTATCAATCAAAGTCAGCACGAGATTAAAAGGATTGGTATGGTTGGCCGTTCAGCAACGTGCCAAGGGGTGTCGTTCAGAGAATTTCTTATCTTATACCAGATCAGAATTGGCCAGCTTGACTGGGGTGAGTTTATACAATTGGAAAAATAATTATGCGGCACATTGGATAGCCTTGGTGGAGTTATGCGAAAACATGGATAGAGAAGCACTCCAAGATATCATCAGATTAAGAATTAAACAAAAATCAGACCATGATCTATAAAACTTGCAAAAGTGTCCGAAATCAGCCGTATTTTAATTAATTCTGATATCTTGCCAGAATTGTAAGTAATAAATTAACCCACTTAATAGGTGGGTTTTTTATTGCCCTGTATTCAATAAAGGGTATTTGTAATCAGCAGCAAACTTCAAATTGACAGCTCCCTGAATCACGTACTCGACTAATAGACAGATTTTATAATGCGCAACCCTATTTAAATGCGTATTAATTTTGCTATACGGTATTCAATTGATATAAAAAACCATCCTAAGTAATATTGACTGGCAATTTAGCAGTAAGATGAAATGACCTTTAACGAATAATAAAGTGAGGGATTTATGTCTAAAATTAATAAGCTGGATAATATTGGTAAAAAATGCTCATTTAATCCTGACCAATATAAGAAGAAGATTGAGGTGGATGATGTAGCACCTGTAGGTTCTTTTCCGTGGGCAGTGATTCAAGTGTATTTGAATAAACCAGTGAGACGTAGCGACTGGAATTCTAATATATACCTTATACCTAAATACGATAATTCAGGTCATGTATTAAATGATTAGATTAGGTATTAAAAATAATGTTCACGTTCAATAAAGGTTCCTATCACTTTATCGTGCATTTCTTCCGATTTTGAATACCCAATGGTTTTTCTATTCAGCCTTTTGATTCGGGTACGATGCGTTAAATTCGTTCTCTCTATACGCTGAGTAAACGCCTTTCCAGTCAAGTGCTCTTCCTCGGGAAGTGGGTCGTAAACAACATAGTCATCCGTGCAGTAAAACCGAATAGTAAAGGAAGATAAGAGGGTAAGCAGCTTGTCTAACGTTTTTCGACTGCGATCGCCAAAAACATGAGCCACTATTCGCTTCAGGCGGGGTTCCCAAGCATACCAAAGCCAGCGTTGGTTTTTCTTATTGCCGACAAACGACCATTGCTCGTCGATTTCACAGACAATCTGGATGCCACATTCCGCAAGGGGAAGTGTCGTTACGTTTCGGAGTCTGAGGTTTTTAATGTTTTCATGACGGTGGCGGTGGCGACTTTCAGGATCCGAGCGGTGTCACGAATTCCCCCGTTTATTCATCGCGATATCGACAATCTGTTCTTTAACGCCGGGTTTGCAGGCCTGATAGGTATACGCCAACTGAAAGACCTTACAGCAGCTATAACAGCGATAACGAGGATGTCCGCCATTTCCTTTCCCATGTCCTTTGACCTGTTCTGATTTGTGGCAATAACGGCAATAGACATCAACTTTGGCCATACTTCATCCTTAAAAAGCCGGAAGCATATCACAGCAACTAACCATTTAATACATGACCAAAGTAGGGTCATGTATTAAATGATTAGATTAGGTATTAAAAATAATGTTCACGTTCAATAAAGGTTCCTATCACTTTATCGTGCATTTCTTCCGATTTTGAATACCCAATGGTTTTTCTATTCAGCCTTTTGATTCGGGTACGATGCGTTAAATTCGTTCTCTCTATACGCTGAGTAAACGCCTTTCCAGTCAAGTGCTCTTCCTCGGGAAGTGGGTCATAAACAACATAGTCATCCGTGCAGTAAAACCGAATAGTAAAGGAAGATAAGAGGGTAAGCAGCTTGTCTAACGTTTTTCGACTGCGATCGCCAAAAACATGAGCCACTATTCGCTTCAGGCGGGGTTCCCAAGCATACCAAAGCCAGCGTTGGTTTTTCTTATTGCCGACAAACGACCATTGCTCGTCGATTTCACAGACAATCTGGATGCCACATTCCGCAAGGGGAAGTGTCGTTACGTTTCGGGGTCTGAGGTTTTTAATGTTTTCATGACGGTGGCGGTGGCGACTTTCAGGATCCGAGCGGTGTCACGAATTCCCCCGTTATTCATCGCGATATCGACAATCTGTTCTTTAACGCCGGGTTTGCAGGCCTGATAGGTATACGCCAACTGAAAGACCTTACAGCAGCTATAACAGCGATAACGAGGATGTCCGCCATTTCCTTTCCCATGTCCTTTGACCTGTTCTGATTTGTGGCAATAACGGCAATAGACATCAACTTTGGCCATACTTCATCCTTAAAAAGCCGGAAGCATATCACAGCAACTAACCATTTAATACATGACCCTACCCCCGATAATACCCCCGCAATGGGGTTTATTCCAGTTTAGTTCGATTTAGGTGGGTTTAGTATGATTGCTTGATATTCTGGGGTTTTAAGTGTGGTTGTTTAGGTAGGTTTAGTCATGTATGGCGTCCCCTGCAGGAATCGAACCTACAACTAGCCCTTAGGAGGGGCTCGTTATATCCATTTAACTAAGGGGACTTTTTACTATTCTGTTTCAGTTTGTTTCGAACTGTTTGTATCTTATCTCTTTCTGCCTGTTTTAATCAAGTTTTTTGCCTTTATTTGTTTCGTTTTGTCCCTGTTCGTTTTTGGTTGTAGCTGACTCGTTCACTTGCCATTGTGTACAAATTGAGTACATAATTCACCTGAATTCTGGATAAAAAATTGAACTAAGTGCCTGTTCCAAGATCAGAATTTTCGACCAAGAAAAAAACGATCTAATAAGGAACGGGCATGGATAAATTAGTTGAACTTTTTTGCGATGTCGACGATTTTTGTCGTATTTTCATTCCTCAGTGGGAACAACAGTGTATCGAGAACGGACACAGACAACGCCGCCGTCATGGGCGCATGAGTGTCAGTGAGATCATGACCATTCTGATTTTTTTTCATATGTCAAATCACCGTAGTTTTAAAACATTTTATTTGGGACTCATTTGGCAATACCACCGCAACGATTTTCCGGTTTTACTCAGTTACACCCGTTTTATCGGGATGGCTGCCTCTGTTTTAGTTCCTCTTTGTAGCTATTTGACCCATCTAAAAGGAAAACCCACAGGACTCGCTTTTATCGATTCTACTCATCTCCGTGTTTGCCATAATATTCGTATTCCATGCCATAAAGTTTTTGACGGGGTAGCGAAACGGGGGAAAAGTACGATGGGTTTACGATGGGTTGATGTGATGGACGCCCCCTTTTTCAGTGGAAAATAGTGCCATCTTTTATCCGATGCACTGAATTTCGGGAGAACATCTTATGAGTACGATCAAAGTGGTGGGTATTGACCTCGCTAAAAATGTCTTTCAAGTTTGTGTCTGGATGGAAGACGGTTCTGTTGCTTCGAACCGAAAAATTTCTTGATACCCTACGGACTTTCCCACCTGAAACCCTCATCGCTATGGAAGCCTGTGCCACTTCTCATTTTTGGGGACGGACGTTGCAGTCTATGGGCTATCATGTCCGAATTGTTCCCACCCAGCATGTAAAAGCTTTCAGCCATCATCAAAAAAACGATGCCAATAATGCGTTGGCTATCGGTGAAACGGCCTGCCGGCCCGGTCTCCATTTTGTTCCCATCAAAACCGTAGAACAGCAAGATATCAAAGCACTGCGCCGTGCCCGTCAGCTCATGGTGGAACAGCGTACTGCTATTGCTAATCAAATCAGGGCCTTTCTCGCTGAGCAGGGAATCATTGTGCCTGTGGGGATTCAAAAACTCCAACAGCACCTCCCTGATATTCTGGAAGAAGGTGATAATGCTCTGTCTTGTGTGCTGCGTCGTTTATTGCATACGCTGTGGGAAGATCTGCAGAATTTGAACGTCAGCATTCATGAAATGGATAACGAAATTACGGCACTTTCCCGCCAGCAAGCAGGGTATGGGCACTTGCTGACTATTCCCGGTGTTGGTCCCCTGATTGCGGCGGCTTTCGTGAGTGACGTCAACGCATCCCAATTTACTAATGGCCGGCAGTTGTCAGCCTAGTATGGTGTGACTACTGCTGCCTTTCCCGATCCGCCCAGGCATTCTTCGCCTCCGAGCCACCCGCATACGGGAAGCCTTTGTTCGGAATAAGCGGCGAGTCCCCTTCTTTCAACAACAACGTAACCAACTGCACCGCCATTTCAGCGCCGTACAGTTGGGTTGTTTCATAGGCATACTGCTGCAATTCCCGCTGGAATAGCTGTTGCTGCTCTGGCGTCAGGGACGCGGGATTTTTCCGGTACTGGTTCAGCAGGTCATCGTTAACTTGGTCACGGGCCTCAAGTGCCAGCAATTCACGCAACTGTTTCTCAGTGTATTTATTCTCACCCAGCGCTTCCCGGTTTTTCTCCAGTGCGTCGCGTGAGATATCCCCCAAGAAGTTATTCTCCACCGCGTTCTTCGCGGTCTGCGCACCGGCAACACCACCTGCCATTGAATCCGTCGCCAGCCCTGCCGCTATCCCTCCTGCCAGTGTAGACAGGTTACTGACTTTTTCCTTCTCATCCGGTGACAATTCACTCAGATTTTTGGCTGGGTAAAGCGCACTGGCTATCGCCGAAGCCGCCATAGCAGAGCCCCCTTTCATCTCAGCAATCACGCCACCCAAAATCGCATGGGCCACCAGATTGGTCGCTTTTTCTTCTGCTGTCAGTTGCCCATACTTTTTATTGCCGTAGGTCAGCACTTTCACTGCATTGGCCAGATAAGGCGCGGCACCGCTGGCAATAGCCGCTTTGATGTCACCGCCAGCGAGCCCCTGAAGCGCTGTGACTACTGCGGTAACCGCCTGACGTTGGCTGCCGCCAATCGCCGCCCCCTGTTTAGTCAGCGCCGTGTCATAGGCGATTTTATACGCCCGGTCGGCAATGTCCGCTTCGGTAACCGGACGGCTATCATTTTTACGTTCAGCTTCCGCTTTCAACTGAGCTTCGGCCTGCTGTTTCAGCGCCTGCTGCTCTTGCCGGTCTTTCAGTTTTTCGGTGGCTTTCTTCGTCGCAGTGATAGCCTCCTGCGTATTGTAGATATCCAACACCTGGGTGCCGATATTGGCAATCGCCTGCGCCAGCCGTTGCTGCTCTTTTTCCTTATCGAAAATCGGATTCAAACCATTGGCGGCGTTATCGGTATCACGGCTCAGGTCTGAAACAGCCTGTTTTTGCTTATCCGCATCACGCACAATAATCGTACCGTCACCCACAGCCGCATGAGTCGTTGACGATTGACTGTCACTCTTGTGGGTGCCGGCCAGCATATTGGAGGCCATATTGGTGCCCATCTGGCTCCCCATTGATCCGCCGGTACTGATGCCCACACTCTGGTGTTCAGTCTGGTATTCTGCCTTGTTCTCAATATCACTGAAGCCGAGTGTGCCTGTTTCCAGACGGTTCTTGTCTTTGTCGGCGGTACTGGCAATCACCGCGCCATCCAGTTGGGTATGTTCGCCCACCTTGACATCAAACCCGCCTTTACCGGCAAAAATGCCCGTCTGCTCGTTGACCGAGTCAAACTGACTGTGCATTTTGTCACGGCCGGCATTGACGCTGGCTGAACCACTCATGGAACCATAGGTGAAGCTGGCCCCCGCGCTGATGTTTTCCTGTTTACTGTCGTAGCTATCCTTGTCCTGCTCACTTTGCAGATGCAGATTGCGGCCGATGTTTGCCGTGACGCTTTCGCCACTGACCTGCGCGCCTTTAAGCAGGGTGTCCTGCCCCGATTTGATGTTCACCTGATTACCGGCATCAATCAGGGTTTCGCTGTGGGTGACACCATCGCCTTTTTCATGGCCTTTGCCCGCATTGACACTGGCCGAGAATTTAATCCCGTAGCCGCCCTGACCCACCGTCAGCCCCACACCCACGCTGCCGCCCTTGCTGCTGTTTTCACCCCGCGTCGTCTGGGTATTTTCCGCTGACGTCAGCACAACATCCCGTTTCGCGTCCAGTTCAACATCGCGCCCGGCTTTCAGGCCACTGCCCTCAATCCGGATATCCCCGCGGCTGTCCGTCACATTATCTCCGGTCGCTGTGATACGAATATCCCGTCCGGCGTTCAGGCTGCTGCCCTGCGATTCGCTGGCGTCATGGCGGGTTTCGGATTTCGCGGACTGACTGCCATAGGAAAGCTGAATACCGATGGTGTCATTCGGTTTTTTCGCATCGCCCCCGGCCTGATTGATGGCGTCAGCTTTGGCGGAATTCGCCTCGCTGAGCTGGTACGCCTGATAACCCTGCGCCCCGGACAGCACCGCCTGCGTGCCTTTCAGCGCCTGCAACCGGCTGTCGCCGGTCGTTTCTTTGGCTTCATTCGCGGTCTTCACCGCCGTGTCAATCGCACTGCCCACCGCGCCGGACAGCCCCAGCGTAAAGCCCGACTGTTTCTGTTCAGTTTTACTCAGGTAGGTATGGCTGTTTTTCGCCGCCGTAATGGCAACGTCTTTTGCCTCAATGTCGATATCTTTTCCGGCCATCACATCACTGCCGTGCAAGATAGCCTGATTTTTGGCCGTCAGGGTGACGTTTCCCCCACTGCTGCCCACCGTGCTGCCTTTATACCGCACCTCATCGCTGTCATTGGACTGTTTAAACTCCGCCGCCCCCACGGTAAAACCTATCCCCCCCGTGCCCATCAGCCCCGATTGTTTTTCTTCTTTACGGTGAGTCTCGTGATGGGTTTCCCTGGCCGTGGTGGCGGTCAGGTTGTCACCGGCACTCATCGTGATATCGTGCGTCCCCACGACGTTGCTGCCCGCTACGGTGATGTCTTTTCCGGCCTGAACATTGACGGTATCGCCACTCAGGGTACTGCTCAGTGCCTGCTTATGGTCAAACTGATACTGAGTTATCGTGGTTTTTGATGATACCAGACTGTTGCTGCCCTCCACCCGGTGATATTCATCATGGCTCTGCTGTTGCTCATCGGCCAGAATATTGACATCACGCCCGGCACTGACTTGCAGTGCACTGCCCGCCGTCACCTCAGCCGCTTTCGCGTTGACATCACGCCCTGCGGCTACCTGAATTTGTCCGGCACTATTGACCCCCGAACCCACGCCCCCCGACTGGCTGCGGGTAATACGGTGGTCATCGCCGATTGCCGTATGTTCATAACGGGCTGTTTTGACCGAACCGAGCTGAATATTCCGCCCCGCCGCCAACCGGATGTCGCTGTTTTTCCCCTGCGTAGCGAGTTGCGCCGCTGACAGGCTGATGTCGTTACCTGCCTGAAGGTGTAGTTTGCCATCAGCACCTTGCACATAAATACCCGCCACGTTATCTACATAGGTGGAGCTGAAACGGCCATTGCCTGCCTGATTTTCGCCAGAACGCGTGGTACTGGCGATATCAATGTTGTTGCCCGCCTGAATAGCCAGGAAATCTTTCGCCCTGACCGTGCCGCCGCGCTGGACCATATCGGTTCGCGCCTGTAAGGACAATGTATCCCCTTGCAAATGGCTGCCCTGATTACGGATATTGTCAGCCAGCACATGAATATCCTGTCCGACAACCCGGCCTTGATTGAGTAAATCCCCCGTCAATTGCAGATTAACCTGGCTGCCACTTAACAACGCACCACTGCCATCCAGCGATCCGGCCTGAGTGCGCACATAGACCTGGGGGACCAGTACGGTTTGTTGACGGCCATCCGGTAACGTGACCGGAATATTGACCAACCACACCATGTCTTCAGTGAGCGTCGACATCTGTTCCGCACTGAGTGCGATCCCCGGAGCCAAATCAAAGGCTTTCCGGGCACGCAGGCCTGCATTCATCAGTGACTTAAACTGCTCTTCATCATTCTGGTGTCCCGGCAGATAGCGTTTGCCCGTCAGGTTGATAATCTGCTCACGTATCAGGCGTTGTTCATAGAAACCGCCACCCAAACGTTTATGCATGTTATTATGATCACTCAGCATCGACTGCTGCATATAATCCGTACCCAGCCATTTTTTAAGCTGGGTAAACTGCGGGTCGGTTTCAATCAACACGCTATTGTCGGGGGCCGGAGGGTGATTATCCGGGGGCGACTTGAGTAGATCATTACCCTGTACCGGATACGGTTTTAACTGACTGTTTGCTGGGTGTGGCTTTATTTCCGCAGGCAGGTTCAATTTAAACAGACTGTTGTCCGGCAAACGGTAATTCGGCACTTCCGTGCGGATCACCGACGGTTTTTCACCGATTGCCGCAGGCTGCTGGCTCACGACCTCTAGGCGCTGCCCCGGCCTCTGGGCAATTTCGGGGATGCTGGCTTCACTACTGGCAAAACCGGCATCAATTTGACCGTTGTTCACCGGCGTAATTTGTATGTCAGCGCCCTGATAGGCACCAGGGCGCTGACCCTTCAGCACGACACGGTTCTGCTGTGCCTGTACGGTACTGGGTTTCAGGGTAATCGCCTGAATTTCCGTAGGGGGTTCATATTTGTCTGAATCCCAACCCTGATCATCACTGCCTTTTTTATTGATACGCCAGAAATACTCGATATGCCCCTTATCGGTAGTCTGCCGTTCACCCTGTACATCCGTATTATTGATTTGCCCGCCCGTCACCGTCAGTAATCCTCCCGCTACCACCTGACTTTTATCGTTCGTCAGCACCGTGGTATCAACGGTTAGGTTTTTCCCTGCCAGAATTTTTGCCGGATCAGTCGTTTTTACACGGGATTCCTCTGTCGTTCTCGTGTATTTATAAATCTGAAATTCATCCTCACACCCTATATTATCAATACAGGCGTGATCAACCTCATCATTGTCGATAGTGATCTTGTGATTTTTGACATTATAACGTTGCCCCCAAACCTGATATTCCTCAACGGATTCCTGCGAGATTGGCCGGAGTTCAGTCTCAAAATGGTCGTTGAGGTTATTGATGTTCGCCATCGCCAGCCTCATATCGCCCGTGGCTTCAATACTGGCACTGTGGTTGTTGAGGGTTTTCCCTTGGCCGCTGGCGTGTCGCTGGCTGTCGAGCTGCCCACCAATAGATAAATCACCGTCACTGTAGATCAGGCTGTGGGTTTTGTTATTGAGTTCATCTGTGCCGATATCAAGACGATTACGGGCAGCAATCACAGCAGATTTATTATTTTCAGCCAGATTATCCAGACTGACCGCCTCAATCGCGATATGATCACCGTAAATGCGGCCGGTTCCCTGATTGGTCAAATGGGCGGCTTTCAGGTAGGTTTGTGCACCATCTAACAACCCGGTGTTGTTGAGGTTGTCCTTAATGGTCCATTGATGATGATTAGCCAGAATCTTCCCGGTCACCTCGTTGGTCAGATTGGCTGCACGGCCTTCCAGAGTGCCTGCACTGATCAGGCTGTTATTGATGATGTCACCCCGGCTATCCAGCACCAGACGGCCATTGGCAATCGTTTCACCGGTATGGGTAAAGTCCTTAAGCAGGGTCAGCGTCATATCGCCCAGCGAACGCAGCTTACCGTCCCCCGTCAGTGAGTCCGCTTCCATCCCCAGCGCTTGCCCGGTTTTGATATCCCCCCCGGTATTCGTGACCGCCAGTGTTTGACCCTGTGCTGTCAATTTCTGGTTGGCCTGTAACAGCCCCTGCGTGTTGTCGAGTCTTGAAGACAGCGTCAAATCCGCATTTTCAGTGGCGGTCAGTTGCCCCTGCCTGTTGTGCAGTGTCTCCGCCGTAACCACGATATTTCTGCCGTCAATGCCTTTATCCTGTTGTCGGGTCGCCTGGTTGCTGAGGTGCTGCGCGTTTAAACGGAGATCACCCCCACTGCGTATCAATCCCGCCTTGTTATCAATATGATTTTTGACCTTCGCCTGAAAATCACCCAGCGCCAGCATCCGGCCCTGTTCATTCGAGAGGTCATCCGCCTCAATAACCAGTCCGTTTTCACTCAGGATCTTGCCCTGATGCCGGTTATCCAGATGTTTGGCCGTTAATGTCACGGCGGACTTGCCATGCAGTGTGCCGTTCTGGTTGAGCAGATCGCCGCTGCGAACGTCCAGCGCATCCTGACTGTCAATCACGCCACCGGTGTTATTGAGTGTCTGCCCTTGCGTATCAACCCATAAAGCCTGATGGGATTGAATACGGCCGGATTGGTTACTGAGTCCCAGACCGACCAGCGTGAGCATGGTGTGTGCCGCCAGTAACCCCTGTTGGTTATTCACGCCGGCGGCATTAACCTGAATATGCAGACTGTCCGCCGAGATAATCACCCCGTTTTCGTTATTCAGGGTGCCCGTCTCCAGTTCCAGTGCCTGCTTACTGGTTATACCTTGCTTGTCGCGATTCTGGCGGTTACTCAAGGCTGTCGTTTTGAGTGTCAGCTTGCCGCCACTTTGCAGCAAACCCTGATCGTTGTTCAGATCGGCCACGGTGAGGCGCGTTCCCTTTCCGCCCAGTATCTGGCCTTGTTGGTTGGCAACATTTTTCCCGGTGACAGAGAGGCTTTCGCGGCTTTCAATATGACCGGACTGGTTATTCAGATAGCCAGTATTCAGGTGCATCGCGCCCTGACTGAACAAGCCCCCTTGCAGGCCACTGTCCCGGTTATCCAGCTGATTGCCGTGGGTATTGAGGGTCAGATCCTGTCCGCTGCGTACCGACCCCTGCCGGTTCAGTAATTCGCCGGTACGCAGGATCATATTGCGCTCAGCCACAATCAGCCCTGCGGTATTATTCAGCCCTTGTTGATGCGTGTTGATATCCACCGTATCCGCACTCATGTGACCTTTTTCGTTGTTGATACTTTGTGTGTTCAGTTGCAGATGGTGCTGTCCGGCGATTTTGCCCGAGAGATTGTCCAGTTGCCCGGTTGTCAGGGTAATATCCCCGCCAGAAGACGTTATCTTCCCCTGCCGGTTATCTATCGCTGAGGCCGAAACGACCAGACTTTTCGAGGCCAGTAATTGCCCGGCCTGATTGTTCAGCGGATTTTTCACGGTCACCTGAAGATGACCGTCTTCAGCGGCAATGATTTTACCCGGCTGGTTATTCAGTTCGGCTTTATCCAAAACCCCTTTGTTCTGTTGATCTTTATCGTTATTAAGCTGGTTTTCCGTCAGCGTATTGTTATTCAGTCTGTCAGCCGTGATTTCCACCGTGCCGTTGGCAGCAATGGTGCCACTGCCGTTATCCAGCTCTTGCTGGACATCGAGCGTCAGTGAACGTTTTCCGTGCTGGGTCATGTCACCCAAGCGATGGTCAAGTGACTGGATATGCGCCGTGATCTGCTGTGCGGATGTCCGGCTCTTAACCAAATGATAATTCCCTCCCGTCAGCTTAAGTTCACCGTCAGAGATCAGGCGACTTTTCTTACCCTGAAACTGTTGCGTATCAATGGACATCACCCCCGTTCCGGCATGGGTCAATACGCCTTTTTCACTCGTGAGAGTACTGGCCCTGAGCATCAAATCCTGCCCGCTGGACGCAATCACCCCTTCGGTGTTGTCAATGCCGGCGTGATGATCAAGTACCAACGATAACTGTCCGGTTTGGGTGATCTTACCCTGATTATTCTTCAGCTTTCGGCTGGTGAGGGACAGCGTTTCCGCCTCCAATTCACCGCGTTGGTTATCAATCAGTTCGGGTGCAGATAACGTCAGATTTTGGCGGGCACGGACTTTCGCGTCCTGTAAGTTTAATTGCGTACCGGACGTCAGTTGCAGGTTACCGGCGGCCGTTTGGCTGCCCTGAAGGGCGATATTTTTTGCGTCGACAGATAAATTGTCATGGGCCAGATTCTGACCATACAGTTGTGCTGCTTCACGGGCTTTCAGTGTCAGATTGCCGTTTTGGGTCAGTTTGCCGTATTTATCAACGCCTGCGGACAGGACACTGTCTGTCCCGCTGTGCAACGAGGCACTTTGGCTGTCAAGATGACGCCCGGCCAATATCCGGCCTTGGTTGTCAAAGTGATCACGGGTTTTGATCGTGACGTCCTGACCTACGGTGATATCCCCTTGGTTGGTTAAATCCCCCTGATTTTGGAGGATTACATCATCCGAAGCGGTGATCACCCCCCGGTTGGTGAGCTTACCGTTACTGCGGATAGCCAGACTACCCGATTGAATCAGTTTGCCTTGACTGTCAACCCCTGCCGCCAGTATTCCCAGGGCAATCGCATCTAAAATTCATTGACAATGGTTTAATTTCATGTCGTTATGCAGCTTTTAAATCCATCCTTATGTCCTCTGTCAGCCCTTTGTTACCGCATTTTGCCTCACTTGAAGATCCCCGAGTTCAACGAACTCAGTTGCATAGTTTGGAAAATATCCTGACTATCGCCATCTGCGCTGTGATTTGTGGCGCTGAAGGTTGGGTCGAAATTGAAGAGTTTGGCGAATCTAAACAGGATTTCTTTACCCAACTGCTTGATCTCACTAATGGCATCCCCTCTCACGATACCTTTGGTCGTGTCTTTGCTGCACTTGATGCGCAGGCTTTTGCCGACTGTTTCACCTCCTGGATATCTACGCTGGCACAAGGAGTTGATCAGGATATCATCGCTATTGATGGCAAAACCATGCGCCGGTCACTCGATAAAGCCAACGGCAAGGCGGCAATCCATCTGGTCAGCGCCTTTGCCTGTACCAATCGCTTAGTTCTGGGACAAGTGAAAGTGGAGAGTAAATCCAATGAAATCACCGCTATTCCTGAGTTACTTCGACGATTGGTTTTGTCTGGAAGTCTGGTGACTATCGATGCCATGGGATGCCAGAAAGCGATTGCTCATCAATTACATGAAGCGGGCGCGGATTACGTACTGAGCCTGAAAGAAAATCATCCCGGCCTGTATAATGATGTCAGCCATTATTTCGATTATGTCTCATCCCAACCGGAGCGCCTGAGCGAATATGAAGACGTGGATGCCGGACATGGCCGCATTGAGCGACGCACAGTACAAATGACCCATGTTGATTGGTTGCCGGAAAAGGCGTGCTGGTGTGGTTTACACAGCATAATACGGGTGATCCGCGAACGCTATGTAGGAAATGAAGTGAGCCGGGAGAGCTGTTATTTTATCAGCACCTTACGTCCGACAGAGGCTCAACGGGCAGCGACAGCGATCCGCAGTCACTGGCAAATAGAAACGCAACTCCATTGGTGTCTGGATATTGCTTTTAATGAAGATCAGCAGCGGATGCGGGAAGGCAATGCAGCCGCCAATATGGCATTACTCAATAAAATCGCGTTGAATTTACTGCGCTTAGCTCCCACCAAAGCGGGAATTAAAGCACGCCGTAAACGGGCTGGTTGGGATGGTGAATATCTACTTACAGTACTGGGCAAAGCGCATCAAATTTAGATGCGATTGCCTTGCCAGTATTCCCTTTTGTTGGTTTTCCAATGAGGCACTGTGGATATCAAGTTGACGTCCGGCCAGCATCTGTCCCTGATTGTCGAGATGATTACGGTTTTCTATTGAAATATCCTGCCCCGCCGTAATATCTCCCTGGTTGACTAAATTGCCCTGAACTAAATTATCATGAGTCGGGAGTGTGATATTGCCTGTCGCGGTGATAACCCCCCGATTAATCAGGTGACCATCACTACGGAGCACCACATTGCCCGGCGGAGTCAATTTATCATGACGGCCAATGCCTGCTGCCAGCACCCCATTTTTCTGGTTGTTTAACGAGGCACTTGTGATGTCAAGATTCCGTCCTGCTGATATTTTCCCTTGATTAGTGAGATGATCACGTGCCTTTATCGTGACGTCACGACCTGAAGTAATCTCCCCAACGTTATCTAACTCCCCCTGATTCTGAAGAAAGACATCCACTGAAGCATTTATCGTACCGCTGTTGTCGAGTTTACCCTCACTGTGGAGCGTCAGATTGCCATGTTTATTGCTCCCTGCCAGTATTTGTCCCTGATTGGCCAAACCGCTCTTATTCTGGATAATCATATTATCCGAAGCCGCCATCATCCCTTGATTAGCCAGTGCGCCACGACTGTGGATCGTCAAGTTACCCTGTTGAGTCAGTTTACCGTCTTTGTCAACGCCTGCGGCTAATACGCCCTTTTCCTTGTTCTCTAATGAGGCACTTTGGATATCGAGGTGCCGTCCTGCCAGCATCCGCCCTTGATTTTCAAGGGCATCACGGGTTTGAATTTTTATACTCTGACCCGCTTTAATATCCCCCTGATTAGTTAGCGTCCCCTGATTCTGGATAGCCACCTCTGCGGAAGTCGTCATCATACCGCTATTAGTCAGATTGCCCTGTGTATCGAGCGTCAGGTTACCGGCCTGTGCACCCAGCTGCCCGGCATTACGGACACCCACTCCCTGCTCGGTGCCGACCAGCTTAATTTTATTGGCATACATTCCGCCAACCGCCGCCACATCAAGGCTGAATTCCCGTTTTTCAGTATCCTTGGCGTGAACTTTTTCCACGTTACCTTGTGCATCGACGCGGTTACGGCCGGTTGTTACAGTCAAATCCTGCGCGTGCAATTTGGCATTGATATTGACGGCACGGGCAATCAGGCGGGTATAATCACTCGTGGTATCATTCAGGCCCTTACCGTCAACGGTCAGGGTACCGTCACCCACTTCAAATCCTTTCAGACGGCCGTTTTCCAATATTGTCTGACCGGCGGCCAGTGTCGTTTGACTGGCATTGATAAAACCACACCCGTTACAGGTAATTCCCGCCGGGTTGGCAATAATCACATCCGCCCGTTTTCCCGCCACTTCAATAAAGCCGTTCAGTTGGCTGGGATCACGGCTGTTGACTTCATTTAAAATAATGTTGGCTTCCCCCTGAGCCAGCCAGGGGTTAGCCGTAATCAGACCACCCAGATCAGTCCGGGTATTCACGCCACTGTTATTAAGGATCGCGCCCCGCTGCTCCACATCAAACTGACTGTACTGGTTGCGGGAAACACCATCACTGTTCGGTGTCTGAATATTGACTTGAGGAACACCATTGGCCGCAGAAATCACGGTCGGCTGTTGCGTACCGGGGGCGTTATTATCCGCCACAATGCCTGCCTGCGCCGTTTGGCTGACCAGTCCCAATGCCAGTGAGATCCCCCAGACCAGCGGTATCAATGAAACGTTGGCAGTCTGCGATGAACATGAATGCATTCCACGACGCGCCTGCCCCGGCGTGTGACTGCGGGCCAGGTCGGAAACCACCATCAGCATCTGGCGGGTTTTATTGAAAATCACTCGGTAACAATGTTTGTTCATCGCGAAAAACCTCTTTCGGGTAAGGACTGTGTGAGGGGATGGGTGTTCCACCAGTGCGCGGCCTGCTCGCGGCTGACGCCTTTCCCTCTAAAACGGATAACCTGCGCGCCCCGCTGAGTCCCTTTGTGATACAGGGCACGATAACAGTGATGTAAAAATAGTTCTTGCCTGACCAGACTGCTCATTTCCCGGCTATGGCCAAACGGGGCAATCCAGTCCAGTATCCAGAGCCGATCACCGCCGTGTAGCTGCGGATCTCTGTTGTGCTCATGTCGTTTCGTGAGATAACGTAATTCGGTTTCTTCGGTAAACAGCGCCCAGCTCAGGTAGAAAATCGGCTGGCCGTGATGACTCACCAGGACATACTGACCCGCCTTAATCATCGGCAGCAAAAGCGTAGATAACGCAATCAGCGGTGCATTCCGGTGCAGGGGGGAATGCATCCACAACCAAGTAGCTGCACCCAGCATCTCGGTTTCATTCTCTTCACTGCCTAAAATCAGGGGGGCACGCACGTCGTATTGACCTATCAACATGATTTGACTCCTTCAGTACTGCCAGTTCAGGCTAAAACCTATGTGAGCGTTGTCAGTTTTAAAGCCATCCGGTTTGGAGAACGGCGTACCCACCGAAACATCGTATGAAAGATTAGCGGGACGAATATTACCCCTGAAGCCGAGAACGCCCCCCGCCAACGTACGGCCGATGATGATATCCGCCCCCCGTCCCCCGACCCGGCCATAATCCGCCCCCAGATACAACTGCTGATCAGGCAACGGCGTCTGCCATGACAAGGTATTACGCAACGTCCAGCCTTTATCTGCACTCAGCGTCCGTTCGCCATCAAAGCCGCGCACACTCCAGCGGTTGCCGATACTGAACTGATCTTGTGGCGTCAGTGGGGTATTACTCCACTGGCGCTGATACTCCACACGGTGCTGAAATTGTTGGTCGCCCAGCGTAAAGGGCGTGTTGAGCGAAGCAGAAAGCTGGATAATTTCCGATTGCGCCGTCGCATAGTCAGCGCTGTCACGGTCATTCCGCTCTTCATAAGCCGGTAGCGCCCCAAACCAGCGGGTCCCTTTCTGGTAACGAATACCGGTATCCAGCACCGCCGCACCGATATAATGGCGATGGCCGAGCCCTAAATTCCAGCTACTGGTGCGACGCTTTTGGCCTTCAATTTCCGTATCCTTGGTGAAATTACGCGTCTGACGGAGATTAATTCCATAGGTCAGGGTTGTTTTGGAACGGGCATTGCGATGCAATACCCGGCTTAGCTGCGCATTCAGGCTCTGGCTACGGCCGCGATATTTTGCCTCTTCATTGAGCTGGGGCACGGTTTGTGCGTAGGTGTAACTACTGCCTGTTATCGCAAACTGCGAATAGCCCAAGGGCACTGAATAATGTGCACTGTAATTGGTCGAGTTTTTGCGATTGGAGAAAGCCAAATCACGCGTCATGGAGAGATAAAACAAGTCACTGAGTGACGTCGGATTATCCAGCGCCAACATCAGCCCGCCCTGCGTCCGTCCGGTGGCCTTAGTTCCGCTGTTATCGACCCAGGCACCCATATGCCAGAAACGGGGCTGCTGGCGCTTAATCACGATGTCACTTTCTCCCGGCTGTTCCCCCGGCACTATTTCCATGCTGGCCTGGACGTTGGGTAAACGTTGCAGGTTCTCCATCCCCTGTTCAATATCACGCAAATCCAGTAACTTTCCTTCACGGGCTGGCATGGCAGTATAGAGCGTTGCGTATTTATCAGAATCATCGGTATAACGGATATGCCGCACCGTTCCCGGTAAAACCCGCAATTTCAGTTCGCCTTGACTTAAATCCTGTTCAGGTGCTAAGACTCGCGTGGTTACCCAACCGTGGGCAATCAGTCGGTTTTGCAGGTTTGACATTACTTGATTAATGCCCCGTACGCCCAAGCAGTGATCTTTGGCAAGATCGGCCAAGCGCTGTACAGGCACCCAATGGGGAAGCCCTTCACGGCCGGAGACGGTCACCTTCTGTATCAGGAAACAGGGGGTTTCTTTAGGAAACGCCAAAGAGAACGGTGAAGATAATGGTGACGACAAACGCACATCCGGCGGATGGGCATCCAGTTTTTGTTGTTGTGCCTGTTGCTGCTATGACTGATGAATGAAAGGCTGCTCATCAGCACGCGGTTCAGTGGATGGTTCAGCCTGTGCCCCAAATGAAACCAAGCAGGCCAGACCGATAGAATGCGTTTTTCGTTTTCCCATTTTCGTTATTTCACCCTGCGACCCAAAAAATCAAACCCGCCCCAACGCCAATGCGCATAAAATGGGCTGCTCATGTTTAATGCAGTATATTTTTCAAGCAAAAAATAGTGCCATGTCCTGATGTACATTGACAACACGTAATGACAAAAATCAGCCCATTGCTTTTTTTCTTAAAGAAAGCAACGGACTGATATAAAAAGAAAAAACATTATATTTAATTAGGAAAATAAATGATTAGGCGGGAAATATAACCACTTTTTATGATGAGCAAAATAGGGATTTATCCGAAATTTTCATACCCTACTTCACCATCATCTAAGTACTACAGCCGTACATTCCATTGTGGCATGATAGTCTCTGACATTTTGCGACAGAACCACCTAATTGTGCATCGACGACAACCTATACCATTGTCGAAAAAGCTCACCTCACCTCCCAGAATTGCCCTTAAGCGGCGGGGAAATCGTAGTTTGACTACATCATATGCAGCAACAGAAAAACGCGATTTAAATTAAAAAATAAAGCCAATTATTCATTTGGCTGATTAAGGATCTGGGTGTCTGCCCATTCTTTCAGATCTTTCATGTCGTCATGTTCAATCTGGCACACCAAACGCCATACGGTTGTGCCGGGCGTGTTGCCACTGTATTGACGTTGCACACCGACAGAATGTGTGCCTTTTTTGATAAAGCCGGTTTCATCCACAATGAGCATCCTCTGTTCATCGCCCAAATGCTCTGTCACATAGCCCCGCAAAATATCGCGGGCGACGTCGACATTCCAGTGAACGCGCTCCAGCAGATGTTGAATCCCATCCCATTAGTTCTTCGGATTTTGAATAACTGATAGTTTTTCTATTCAGTCTTTTTACTCGAGTACGCTGAGTAAACGTCTTTCCAGTCAGGTGATCTTCCTCGGGAGGATATCACAACAACTAACTTGCGTTCAGGCAAGAATAAAGTAACTCAAACAAAAGAAAAAAGTTACCCCCATAGAACCTGCATTAGAAAATATTTTTTGAATTTCATTTTCATATTTCTACTGAATATTTTTCAGATAAAATATGATAAAAAACATCATCAATGCAGTAAAAAACCTTAAACTTGTCAACGAGGGTAACTGATTTTATATATATTATTATTTATAAAATACATGTATTAAAAAAAGACATTTAACATTTTATTTTTCAGCAACCACAATTAAATAAGTCGAATTGTCATTGTATGGAGAACCATCCCAATCCCCATATAATTCGACTTTAGAAAATCCAGCTTCAAGACAAAGCGCTTTGAATTCAATATCAGTATAAATCCTCACATCATATGGCCTCAAAGAAATTTCTTCATTATTTTCGTTTAATAAAGACCATATCCCCTCTTCTCTTTTTGTTATATGATTGAATCTTCGTTTTGAAACTAAAGTCCTCCCTGATTGCAATTTTCTTTTTTCTTCCAACGGAATTCTACCATCTCCGAATGCAGGAACTGTTATCATTGTGTGCATAAGGAATTTACCGCCCTCTTTCAATGCATCATAAAAATTCCTTGCGGCATTAACATTTTCTTCATCGGAAAAAAAACCAAAAGAATAAAACATATTTATTAGCACATCCACTTGTCTTTCCAATTTGAATGTACGCATATCATCTTTTCTGAAAATCACATCTGAATTATGTACTTCGGCATGCCTACGTGCAATAGATAAGTGCTCGTCATTGACATCTATTCCGATAACATTTATACCCTTTTCTCTAAGAGCAACACTGTGCCTTCCATATCCACAGGGACAATCGATAAGATACTGCCCTGATTTAAGACCACATAAATTAATAACTCCGTCAACCTCTTTATTTGTTCTTTGTACTAAATTATTTTCTCCTCCAAAAAAAGTCCGCGTTGAATCATCCGCTTCTTTATATAGTTCCCCAAAGAAACCAGCATCTTCTTCCCACCACATTTTTTCTTTATTACTTTGGGTTACAATAATATCAGACATTACAACCTTCCATTTAAATTATTAATAAGAGGACAATGATTATTATTAATAATAACATTTTAGTTTGTGATTTAACTCACGCATCTTTATATTAATATATAATTTTCAGTTATAATAAAGTAATTGCAATCATAGTATTTTAGTTTCATTTTATATTATTTTCAAATGTAGCATAAAACAATAATAATCACATAAAGAAAACGAAAGTTAATTTTTAATAACTGTAGATGAACACAAAGAAATTCCCTTTGAAAATGTTGAATAAAATATTAAACCAAGGGCAAATAACAAATAACAAATAACAAATAACAAATAACAAATAACAAATAACAAATAACAAATAACAAATAACAAATAACAAATAACAAATAACAAATAACAAATAACAAATAATAAATAATAAATAATAAATAATAAATAATAAATAATAAATAATAAATAATAAATAATAAATAATAAATAATGATCTTATTATAAAAATTAGCCATGTGAAATATTGATAGAATAAATAAATACAGTTAATAACTTTTAAATAAAGTTATAATTTTATTAAATATAATCATAACAATATACCTTTTTTCATTCTCTGTTATTACTGTAATAACGCTGATTTTATAAATACCTTAACGTGATTAAATAATTACCACACATACTGACAGCAATGATACCTCAGTATCCAATCCATCACGACCAAACCACCAGTAATTTTAATGATACTTATCAAAAATAAATGAATTCTAACTCTTTTATAAGTGGGATTAAAAAAATAAAGTATCTGCTTATGAAATAACTCATTTTTCAATGTCCAGCAACATCACATAACTCACATTCCATCTATTAGCCTAGCGAGCAGGAGTTAAGTAATGCCTATGTCATGCAATCGTATCAACAAAGATCAGCTTGCGTTTGAAAGTTCCTCTGAATCCTCCTCTTGCAAATTTTCGCTCAGCTCTACCCAACAAGTTGTCTGGCTTGACCAAATTCTCCATCCTGACAGTCCCAGCTACAATCTCGCTTCACTTGTCGTCATTGATGGAAAGCTGGATGAAACACTGTTAGTGCGCGCCTTTGAAGCCATTGTTTATCGTCATGACGCATTACGTTTACGACTCATCAATACCCAGAAACTGCCGCTTCAGGAACTTATGGACACGCTTCCGGTATCCGTGACAACCCACGACTTCTCACATCATGCCGACGCAGAAGCCCAAGCCGCACAACACATACGCGCTACTTTCATGCGTCCGTTCGAGTTATATGGGGAGCTATGGCGCTGCGAACTGCTGCAAGTCAGTGATACACGCTGGTACTGGCATTTTTGTTGTCATCATCTGATCGGCGATGCCACGAGTTTAGGGTTAATTCCCGAAGATCTTGCCAACACTTATCGTCACTTAATCAGAGAAGAGGCACTACCAGAAACCCCTCCTTCCTATCTCGATTTTATTGCCGAGGATCGTGCCTATCTCGATTCACAACGCTATGTACACGACCGGCAATTCTGGTTGGAACGCTATGTGAACTTGCCTCCGGCATTGCTCCAACCGCCTAATCCCGATAGAACGGCAGATCACGGACAAACCGAACCGGTGCTTTGGCAATTGGATAAGGGGCTTTTCCAGCGCATCGAAGATACTGTGACCGAGCATGGGTTGTCTGTCTTGCACTTCATGTATGCCGTTCTGGCTTGCTATTTCGCCCGTACCACCCAGGCGGAGGAAATCGTCATCGGCATTCCTGTGCGCAACCGTAAGAACGTCAGGCAAAAACGCACGTTGGGCATGTTCTCGTCAGTCATTCCCGTCGGCATAACCATTACACCTCATGACACCTTCCTTGATGTTATGCACAAAGCGGCAACAGAGTTGCGTCATTGCTATAAACGTCAGCGCTTACCAATCGCGGAGATTAATCGGCATATACAAATCCAGCAGAAAACAGGACGCGCTCAACTATTCGACATCATGCTGTCATTTGAGTCGTTTCAGGCGAACGCTGACCTGCCCGGTGCCACTATCAAATACTCAAAAATACAACGTGGAACACCGTTTCCTTTTTTTATCGCGATCTACCAATACACATTCGCTAACAATGAGGATATCAATCAGCCCGTTACGATTGAATTCAATTACTCAACCCACTACCTAAACTGCACTGAAGTGATGGTTCTCCAATCGCGTTTAGCCATGTTGATGGAAGCCGCTCTCACTTCTCCCGAGACACAGATCCGAAGCTTACCTGTTTTGCCGCCGGCAGAGCGACAGCAACTGCTGGTGAACTTCAACGCTACCCAGACGGACTTGCCGCAGGATGGGTTTATCCATTCACTGTTTGAGGCTCAGGCTACACATAATCCCGACGCCACCGCCGTAGTGTACGAAGACCAGACACTCAGTTATGACGAACTTAACCACCGCGCCAATCGTCTGGCTCATCACCTCATCGCACTGGGAGTACGTCCGGACGATCGGGTGGCGATTTGTGTTGAACGCAGCCTTGAGATGGTGGTGGGCTTACTCGGTATCCTTAAGGCCGGCGGCGCCTATGTGCCGCTCGATCCGGCTTATCCGGCCGAGCGGCTGGCGTATATGCTCAATGATGCGGCACCCGTGGTCTTACTCACCCAGACGGGGCTGACCAGCCACGTCTCTACTCCCGTACCCAAAATCGTACTCGATACTCAGGATGCGTCCCTGATGGCGCAACCGGATCATAATCCGGATACACAGGCTCTGGGGCTGACGTCACGCCATCTGGCGTATGTCATCTACACCTCCGGCTCCACGGGGCTGCCCAAGGGAGTGGGAATGCCTCTGGCAGCATTGTCGAACTTGTTGCAATGGCACCGTCAAGATCCTTCACATCTATCCGGAACCGGTAAAACGCTACAGTTTGCCGCGCTTGGATTCGATGTCGCTTTTCAGGAGATATTTACGACGCTGTGCGAAGGCGGATGTCTGGTCTTGATTAATGAAGAAACACGTCGGGATCCGCAACAATTCCTCCGCCTGATTCAGCAAAAACAGATTGATAGAATCTTCCTCCCCTACATTGCACTACAACATCTTGCCGAAGCGGCCAGTCACATTGAGGGAGATTTTTCTTGCTTAGCCCACATCATTACCGCCGGTGAACAATTACGTATCACGCCTGCTATTCGCCGCTTTCTACAACGTTCCGGATCATGCCAGTTGCACAATCACTATGGCCCGACTGAAAGCCACGTGGTTACGGCATATACGCTGGATAAGAATATGGATCAGTGGCCAACTTTTCCTCCCATTGGTCGCCCGATTGCCAACACCCAAATCTATCTCCTCGACCCGCAGGGTCAACCCGTCCCCCTCGGCGTTACCGGCGAAATCCATATCGCCGGCGCTGATGTTGCCCGCGGCTACCTGAACCGCCCTGAACTGACTGCCGAACGTTTCCTTGCCGATCCCTTCTCTTTCGATCCGGACGCCCGTATGTACAAGACCGGCGATCTCGGCCGCTGGCTTTCTGACGGCAATATTGAATACCTCGGCCGCAATGACTTTCAGGTCAAACTGCGCGGCTTCCGTATCGAACTCGGTGAGATCGAGGCGCAACTGATGCAATGCCACGGTGTGTGCGAAGCCATCGTTCTGGCGCGCGAAGACGAGCCGGGGCACAAGCGACTGGTCGCTTATCTGCGGCCTCAGGCCGGCGTTGAACTGGTTCCCGCCGAGCTGCGCCAGCAACTTGCCCGGCACCTTGCCGAATATATGCTGCCCAGCGCCTTTATGACACTTGACGTTTTCCCGCTCACCCCCAATGGCAAACTTGACCGTCAGGCGCTCCCTGCGCCCGACTCGTCCGCCGTAGTCACGCGGGGCTATGCTGCACCGGTCGGTGAAACAGAAACCACCTTGGCGCAGATCTGGCAAGACTTATTGGGACTGGAGCGGGTCGGCCGTCACGACCATTTCTTCGAACTCGGCGGCCATTCGCTGCTTGCTGTTCAGCTCGCCGCACGCGTACGTCAGGATCTGGCGCGGGAATTGCCGCTACAGCAACTTTTTGCCCTGCCTCTTCTGGCCGATTTGGCTCAGGCGCTCAGCGCCGCTTCGGCAATCGCTCAAGTCATCATCCCCGCCGCCGATCGCAACCAGCCGCTAGCACTGTCCTTCGCTCAGCAGCGATTGTGGTTTCTCAGTCAACTCGATCCGGCCGCTAGTCTGGCCTATCATATTCCGGTGACACTACGCCTTACCGGCCAACTCAACCTCCATGCCCTGAGCACGGCGCTCGATCACCTGATCGCCCGGCACGAAAGCCTGCGTACCCGCTTCGTACTCGTTGAGGGTCAACCCTGCCAGCACATTGATCCCGCCGATGTCGGTTTTGCCCTGTCCTGTCAGGATCTGCGCGCGCTGAATCCGGTAATGCACACTCACCGCATTACCGAGCTTGCTGATCTTGAGGCGCAGACGCCATTCGATTTTACTCAGGGTCCGCTGATCCGCGGTCAACTATTGCAACTCGCGGACGAAATGCATGTGTTGTTGCTCACCCAGCATCACATCATCTCTGACGGCTGGTCTATCGGGGTGCTGGTGCACGAACTGGGCACTCTCTACCACGCCGTCCTCGATGGCCACAGCGATCCCCTGCCGCCGCTGTCCCTCCAGTACGCCGACTATGCGCTCTGGCAGCGTGACTGGCTGCAAGGAACCGTCCTTACGGAACAGCGTGATTTCTGGTGTGCACAGCTCCAGAATGCCCCGGCCTTGCTGGCACTCCCTACCGATCGACCACGCCCATCCATACAGCGCTACACCGGCGGCCAAGTTCCCTTCCGGCTCGACAGCGCCTTATTAACGTCGCTTAAGGCGCTCGGACAACGCCACAACACCACCCTGTTTATGACCGTACTGACCGCCTGGAGCATCGTCCTCACCCGGCTGAGTGGTCAGGATGACATTGTTATCGGTACCCCCGTCGCTAACCGCCCTCACCGCGAGTTAGAGGGTATGATCGGTTTCTTCGTCAATACCCTGGCCCTGCGCGTGACACCGGGTGATGCGCCCCGTGTGGTTGATCTGCTCGCGCAGGTTCGTGAGCGCGCACTCGCCGCCTATGCCCATCAGGATCTGCCCTTCGAGCAGGTGGTCGAAGCGCTACAGCCCGAACGCAGTCTCAGCTACAGTCCGGTCTTTCAGGTGATGCTGTCCCTAAACAACACGCCGGCTCAAGACCAGACATTACCCAGTTTGCAAATCTCTCAGGTCGAACAGGAGAGTCATAGCGCGCACTTTGATCTGATGCTGTTGCTGACCGAAACCGAAGCGGGTCTGGTCGGGGGACTGGAATATGCCACCGATCTGTTCGACACCACGACCGTTGAGCGTATGGTCGGCTATTTGCAACAGGTGCTGGCAGCAATGGTAGCCGATGCGACACAAACTCTCGCATGTCTGCCAATGCTGCCAGACTCGGAACGGCAACAGTTGCTGGTGGACTTCAACGCCACCCAAGTAGACTTCCCGCAGGATGCCCTGATCCACCAACTGTTCGAGACTCAGGCAGCACACAGTCCCGATGCCACCGCCGTGGTATGCGGGGAGCAAATACTCAGCTATGGCGAACTAAACCGCCGCGCCAATCGTCTCGCCCATCATCTGATCGCACTGGGGGTACGGCCGGACGATCGGGTAGCGATTTGTATGACACGCAGTCCGGAGATGGTGGTGGGACTGCTCGCGATCCTCAAGGCGGGCGGTGCCTATGTGCCACTCGATCCGGCCTATCCGGCCGAACGGCTGGCCTATATGCTCGATGACGCCGCACCGGTAGCCTTGCTCACCCAGACAGCGTGGGTTGATACGCTGATCAGCCCCGTCCCCACGGTGGTGCTAGACCCCCAGGCATCGTTTCTGGCGGCACAATCGATCCACAACCCGGAGGCACAGGCGCTGGGGCTGACGTCACACCATCTGGCGTATATGATCTACACCTCCGGCTCTACCGGCCTGCCCAAAGGGGTAGCGATCGCCCACCGCAATACCGTGAATTTCCTCACTTGGGCGCAACGGACTTTCAATCCGGAGGAGTTGGCGCATACCCTGTTCGCCACCTCACTTAATTTTGACTTGGCGGTGTACGAATGCTTTACGCCACTCGTCTCTGGCGGCACGGTTCATCTCGTTCCTGATGCGCTGTCACTGGTCACCACCGAACAACCCGTCAGCCTGATCAATACCGTGCCGTCAGCCATCGCGCATTTGATTGAGGCTAACGCAGTTCCTGCAACCGCCCGGACAGTCAATCTGGCCGGTGAGGCGTTGAAACCGCACGTCGTTGAACATTTGTTTACCCGTACATCCATACAGAATGTGTGCAATCTGTATGGCCCCTCTGAGACGACGACCTATTCAACCTGGATACGAATGAACCGGACGGAGGGTTTTGTTAGTCATATCGGCCGCCCGATCGCCAATACCCGGATCTATATTCTCGATACCTACGGTCAGCCCGTTCCTCTTGGCGTGGCCGGCGAAATTCATATCGCCGGTGCCGGCGTGGCTCGCGGCTACCTGAACCGTCCTGAACTCACAGCCGAGCGCTTTTTTACTGATCCGTTCTCCACCGATCCGGATGCCCGTATGTACAAGACCGGCGACCTCGGCCGCTGGCGTCCCGACGGCAATATCGAGTATCTCGGCCGCAATGATTTTCAGGTCAAACTGCGCGGCTTCCGTATTGAACTCGGTGAGATCGAGGCGCAACTGATGCAGTGTCGCGGCGTACGCGAAGCCGTAGTGCTGGCACGCGAAGATGAGCCGGGACAGAAACGCCTGATTGCCTATCTGCGGCCTCTGGACGGCGTTGAACTGGTTCCCGCCGAACTACGTCAGCAGCTTGCTCAGCATCTTGCCGAGTACATGTTGCCCAGCGCCTTTATGACACTCGAGTCCTTTCCGCTCACCCCCAATGGCAAACTCGACCGTCAGGCACTCCCTGCTCCCGACCTGTCTGCTGTGGTGGCGCGCGGCTATGAAGCTCCGATCGGTGAGACAGAAACTGCACTGGCGCAGATCTGGCAAAACCTGTTGGGGCTGGAGCGAGTCGGCCGTCACGACCACTTCTTTGAACTCGGCGGCCATTCCCTGATGATCGTCGGTCTGATCGAACAGCTATACGACCTTGGTTGGCGACTCGATGTCCGCAGTGTGTTTGCCACCCCGATTCTCAGCGGGATGGCACAGGCTGTTCAGGGTGACGCTGACGCCTTTGTCGTACCGCCTAACCGTATCCCTGAAGGCTGTACCGCCCTTACCCCCGACATGCTGTCTCTGGTTTCGCTATCTCAGGCCGAGATTGACGCCATCGTCAAGGTAACTCCCGGCGGTGCAAGCAATGTGCAGGATATCTATCCGCTGGCACCGTTGCAGGAAGGTATCCTGTTCCATCACCTGTTGCAGACTCAGGGCGATACCTATTTATTGCAGAGCCTGATCGCCTTTAACAACCGAGAACATCTTGATACTTTCCTGTCCGCCTTGCAGCAGGTCATCGACCGCCACGATATCCTGCGCACGGCTGCCTGCTGGCAAGATCTGGCGCAGCCGGTTCAGGTGGTCTGGCGTCAGGCACCGCTGTGTGTCAATCACTTTATCCCGGCCACGGCTGACGATATTCCGGCTCAGTTATCCGCGCACACCGATCCGCGCCGGCACCGTCTCGACCTGAGCCGTGCACCGCTGTTCACCGCCGACATCACCCACGATCCGGCACAGGATGAATGGCTGCTGGCGCTGCGCTTCCACCATCTGGTCAGCGACCATATGACGCTGGAGCTGATTTTCGCAGAGATTGCCCAAATTCAGCAGGGGCATGCTGAGTCGCTGCCCGCCGCCCTGCCCTACCGCAACTTTGTCGCCCAGACTCTGAGTGTACCGGCCGCAACCCATGAGGCCTATTTCCGCACCCAGCTTGCCGACGTTGACGCACCGACTGCGCCGTTCGGCGTACTCACGATGCCGGGCGATAACGAATCCATCGCCGAAGCCCATCTTCCGCTCGACCCCGCTCTGGCAGACGCTATCCATGCTCAGGCTCGTCGTCTGGGTGTCAGTCCGGGTGTGCTGTTCCATGTGGCCTGGGCTCAGGTACTGGCGCAGACCAGCGGCCGCGACGACGTGGTCTTTGGCTCCGTACTGCTGGGTCGTTTACAAGGGATCGCAGGCGCTGCCCGAATATTAGGAATGTTTATCAATACCCTGCCGGTGCGGGTTTCTCTGGCCGGTCGCAACGTACAAGAGGTGGTGCAGGCCACCTACCGCAGTCTGACGACGCTGCTGGAACACGAACAGGCACCGTTAGCACTGGCGCAACGCTGTAGCAATGTGACCCAACCGATGCCGCTGTTCAGTACCCTGCTTAATTACCGTCACAGCCAGACCAGCGGAACTAACGCGGTTGAGACGGGTATGCGCATCGTCGCTACAGAGGAACGAACCAACTATCCGCTCACCCTGTCGGTCGATGATCTGGGAACCGGTTTCCGTCTGACCGCCCAGACGGTGGCGGGAATCGATCCGACCCGCATCACCGCCTATCTCGCCACGGCCATCAACGGTCTGGTTGATGCTCTGGCTCGTGATCCACAGCAGTTGATCCGGAATGTGCCAATATTACCGCCGACAGAGCGGCAACAATTGCTGGTGGCGTTCAACGCCACTCAGTCGGATTTCCCGCAGGACGCGCTGATCCACCAATTATTCGAATCTCAGGTGGCGCACCATCCCGATGCCCCCGCCGTGGTATTTGAAGGCCAATCGCTGAGTTATCACGAACTGAACCATCGCGCCAATCGTCTGGCTCATCATTTGATCGCGCTGGGTGTACTCCCGGATGATCGGGTGGCAATTTGTGTCGAACGCAGTCCGGAGCTGTTGATCGGCTTACTCGGTATCCTCAAGGCGGGTGGCGCCTATGTGCCGCTCGATCCAACCTATCCGGCCGAACGGCTGGCCTATATGCTTGATGACGCAGCACCCGTGGCCTTACTCACTCAGGCGGCATGGGTCGATACACTGGACAGCCCCGTCCCCACCGTGGTACTCGACGCCCAAGAATCGGCTATGGCAGCACAACCGACCCACAACCCGGACGCGCAGGCACTGGGGCTGACGTCACGCCATCTGGCGTATGTGATCTACACCTCCGGCTCCACCGGGCTGCCCAAAGGCGTTATGGTTGAGCACCGCAGTATCAATCGGTTGGTCATCAACAATCCTTATGCAGACATCAGTTCAGACGACTGTGTTGCCCATTGTGCCAATATTGCTTTTGATGCATCAACATGGGAAATCTGGTCTGCCCTGCTGAACGGCGGGCGTCTGCATGTGGTTTCATCATCAGCGCTGCTCGATCCGGTACGTTTCCGCGATTCACTGGTCAAAGGACAAGTCACCGCCCTCTGGTTAACAGCCGGCTTGTTTAACGAATACCTCGGTGATCTTGAACCCCTGTTCGGACAATTGCGTTACCTGCTCGTCGGCGGCGATGTACTGGATCCACGGAAGATCCGGCGTACACAGTTGGCTGAGTGTCAGCCGGCACACCTGATCAACGGCTATGGCCCAACGGAAACCACGACGTTTGCCGCAACCTATCGCATAAGCTCACCCGTCGATGTGAATCGTCCCATCCCTATCGGCTGTCCAATCGCCAATACCCAAATCTACCTCCTCGATCCGTATGGTCAGCCCGTTCCCCTTGGTGTCGCCGGTGAAATTCATATTGCCGGTGCCGGCGTTGCCCGCGGCTACCTGAACCGCCCTGAACTGACTGCCGAGCGCTTCCTGACCGATCCCTTCTCGTCAGACCCGGACGCCCGTATGTACAAGACCGGCGACCTTGGGCGCTGGCTGCCCGACGGCAACCTCGAATACCTTGGCCGCAATGATTTTCAGGTTAAACTGCGCGGCTTCCGTATTGAGCTGGGTGAAATCGAAGCCCGGCTGGTGCAATGCCACGGCGTGCGTGAAGCCGTGGTGGTGGCTCGTGAAGACGAGCCGGGTCACAAGCGGCTGGTCGCCTATCTGCTACCTCAGACCGGCGTTGAACTGGTGCCGGCCGAACTACGTCAACAACTTGCCCGACACCTTGCCGAATACATGCAGCCCAGCGCCTTTATGACGCTCGACACTTTCCCGCTGACTCCCAACGGCAAACTCGACCGGCAGGCGCTTCCTGCCCCCGACCTGTCCGCTATAGTGACACGCGGCTATGAAGCCCCGATCGGTGAAATAGAAATCGCACTGGCTCAGATCTGGCAAGACCTGCTGAAACTGGAACAAGTCGGCCGTCATGATCACTTCTTTGAACTCGGCGGTCACTCACTGCTTGCCGTCCAGCTCGCCGCCCGTGTACGCCAACAATTGGCACGGAAGTTGTCATTACAGCAACTTTTTACCCAGCCTCTCCTGACGGATCTGGCTAAAACGCTCACCGACGCTTCGGCAATCGCTCAAGTCGTTATTCCTGTCGCCGATCGCAGCCAGCCGCTAGCGCTGTCTTTCGCCCAGCAGCGGTTGTGGTTCCTCGGTCAGCTCGATCCCGCCGCCAGCCTGGCCTACCATATTCCGATGGCACTGCGCCTCACCGGCTCGCTCAACCACAACGCTCTGACCACCGCGCTCAATCATCTGGTTATCCGGCACGAAAGCCTGCGTACCCGCTTCGTATTGATCGAAGGCCAACCCTGCCAGCACATCGATCCCGCCGATATCGGCTTTACTCTGTCTTGCCAAGATCTGCGCCCGTTGGATCTGACGGCGCGGGCGAATCGTGTCGCCGAGCTTACCGCCCTCGAAACCCAGATCCCCTTCGACTTTGTGCGGGGGTCGCTCATTCGTGGGCAACTGCTGCAACTGACGGACGCGGAGCATGTGTTGTTGCTTACCCAACATCACATCACCGCTGACGGCTGGTCCATCGGTGTCCTGATGCACGAACTGGGCGTCCTCTACCGCGCCGCCCTCGACGGCCACGACGATCCCCTGCCGCCGCTATCTATCCAGTACGCCGATTATGCCGTCTGGCAGCGTGACTGGCTGCAAGGCGCTGTTCTCACTGAACAGCGTGATTTCTGGTACAGCCAACTCCAGAACGCCCCGTCCCTGCTGACACTCCCCACCGACCGGCCACGCCCGTCAGTGCAGCGCTACGCCGGTAACCGGATCCCCCTCCAGCTTAATGCCGACTTACTGGCATCGCTCAAAGAGCTCGGACAGCGCCATCACACTACCCTGTTTATGACCCTGCTGACCGCCTGGAGTATCGTTCTCTCCCGGTTGAGTGGTCAGGATGACATTGTCATCGGCACCCCCGTCGCTAACCGCCCTCACCGCGAGTTAGAGGATATGATCGGTTTCTTTGTCAATACTCTGGCCCTGCGTGTTACGCCGGGTGATGCGTCCCGGGTGGCTGATCTGCTCGCACAGGTTCGTGAACGGGCGCTTGCCGCCTATGCCCATCAGGATCTGCCCTTCGAGCAGGTGGTGGAAGCGTTGCAGCCCGACCGCAGCCTGAGCTACAGTCCGGTCTTCCAAGTGATGCTGGCCTTGAACAATACTCCGTCCCAAAATCTGGCATTATCGGGTCTGCAACTCGCTCCGGTTGAACAGGTGCGTCATAGTGCTCATTTCGATCTGACATTATCGCTGACCGAAACTGAGGCCGGTCTGGTTGGTGATCTGGAATATTCTACCGACCTGTTCGACTCTACGACCATTGAACGCATAGTCGGTTACTTGGAAAATGTTCTGGCGGCGATGGCTGCCGATGCGACACAAACTGTTGCAGGTCTGTCGATGCTGCCGGACTCGGAGCGGCAACTGTTGCTGACCGATTTCAATGCTACCCAAGCCGATTTCCCGCAGGACGCCCTGATCCACCAATTATTCGAAGCCCAAGCGGCACATGCCCCTGATGCCACTGCCGTGGTGTTTGAGGATCAGACACTCAGCTATAGCGAACTGAACCACCGTGCCAATCGGCTGGCTCATCATCTGATCACGCTGGGCGTGCGGCCGGATGATCGGGTGGCGATTTGTGTCGAACGCAGCCCGGAGCTGGTGGTTGGCCTGCTCGCTATCCTCAAGGCCGGTGGCGCCTATGTGCCGCTCGATCCAACCTATCCGGCCGAACGGCTGGCCTATATGCTTGATGATGCCGCACCGGTGGCTCTGCTGACTCAGAAGGCACAGGCCGACACGCTGATCAGCCCCGTGCCTATAATCATGCTCGACGCACTCGCGTCATCTCTGGCAGTGCAACCGACTCATAATCCGGATACTCAGATACTGGGGCTAACGTCACGCCATCTGGCGTATGTCATCTACACCTCAGGCTCCACCGGGCAGCCCAAAGGCGTCATGGTCGAGCATCGCGGCCTGAGCAACCTGATCGCTACGCAACAGGACACTCTGGCGATCAATTCCGGCAGCCGTATCCTGCAATTTGCCTCAAACAGCTTCGATGCCGGTATCTGGGAATGCGGTATGGCACTTCTGGCGGGTGCCAGCCTCCATCTTGCCCAGCGAACTCATCTTCTGCCCGGTGCTGCACTACTGGAGACGCTGGAGACTCATGCCATTACCCATGTACTGCTGTCGCCGACCGCGTTGGCGGCACTGGATTCAGTCCCTGTGACATTGCAGACCCTGATCGTGGGCGGTGAGGCCTGCTCCCCTTCGCTGGTCAAACGCTGGGCTACCAGCCGGCGTATGGTCAATGCCTATGGACCGACGGAAAGTACGGTCTGTGCGGCTATTTATCTGTGCGATAACCAAGAAGAAGGCGCTCCGCCTATCGGCCGGCCGATCGCCAACACCCGGATCTATATTCTCGATACCTACGGTCAACCCGTCCCGCTTGGTGTGGCCGGCGAAATTCATATCGCCGGTGCCGGCACTGCCCGGGGCTACCTGAACCGACCCGAACTGACGGCCGAACGTTTTCCGGCCGATCCTTTTTCTTCCGATCCGAATGCGCGCATGTACAAAACCGGCGACCTCGGTCGTTGGCGCCCCGACGGCAATCTCGAATATCTTGGCCGCAATGATTTTCAGGTCAAACTGCGCGGCTTCCGCATTGAGCTGGGCGAGATCGAGGCACAACTGATGCAATGTGAGGGTGTACGTGAGGCAGTAGTGCTGGCACGCGAAGACGAGCCGAACCATCCGCGTCTGGTCGCTTATGTGCAGCCTCAGTCCGGTGCTGAACTGATTCCCGCCGAACTGCGTCAGCAACTTGCCCGACACCTTGCCGAATACATGCTGCCCAGTGCCTTTATGACGCTCGACGCTTTCCCGCTCACCCCCAACGGTAAACTTGACCGTCAGGCGCTCCCCGCTCCCGATGCGTCCTCCGTGGTCACACGCGGCTATGAAGCTCCGGTCGGTGAGGCGGAAACTATCCTTGCACAAATCTGGCAAGACTTACTGGGGCTGGAACAGGTCGGCCGTCACGACCATTTCTTTGAACTCGGCGGCCATTCGCTGATGATCGTCAGTCTGATCGAGCGGCTACGCGGCTTCGGCCGGCGACTTGAAGTCCGCAGTGTGTTCGCCACCCCTGTCCTTGCCGAGATGACACAGGCTATTCAGGATGATGCCGACGCCTTTGTGGTACCACCCAACCGTATTCCCGAAAATTGCGCCGCCCTCACCCCCGATATGCTGTCTCTGGTCTCGCTGTCTCAGGCTGAGATTGAAGCTATCGTCGAAGCAATTCCCGGCGGAGCGGGCAATGTGCAGGATATCTACCCGCTGGCGCCGTTGCAGGAAGGCATCCTGTACCATCACCTGTTGCAGACTCAGGGCGATACCTATCTGTTGCAGAGCCTGCTCGCCTTTGACAGCCGCGTGCATCTCGATACCTTTCTGGCCGCCCTGCAACAAGTCATCGACCGCCACGATATTCTGCGCACCGCTGCCTGCTGGCAGGGATTGACGAAGCCGGTTCAGGTGGTCTGGCGTCAGGCGCCGCTGTGTGTCAATCACTTGCTCCCGGCTACGGCAGACGACGTCCCGGCTCAGTTATCCGCGCACACCGATCCGCGCCGGCACCGTCTCGACCTGAGCCGAGCGCCATTATTCGCTGCCGATATCGCCCACGATCCGGCACAGGATGAATGGCTGCTGGCGCTGCGCTTCCACCATCTGGTCAGCGACCATATGACGCTGGAGCTGATTTTCGCTGAAATTGCCCAAATCCAGCAGGGGCAGGCCGAAACGCTGCCCGCCGCCCTGCCCTACCGCAATTTTATCGCCCAGACCCTGAGCGTGCCGGCCGCAACCCATGAGGCCTATTTCCGCACCCAGCTTGCCGACGTTGACGCACCGACTGCACCGTTTGGTGTACTCACGATGCCGGACGATAATGAATCCATCGCCGAAGCCCGTCTTCCGCTCCCCCCCGCTCTGGCAGAGGCCATCCGCGCTCAGGCGCGCCGTCTACGGGTCAGTCCGGGCGTACTGTTCCATGTGGCCTGGGCTCAGGTGCTGGCACAGACCAGCGGCCATGACAATGTGGTTTTTGGCTCTGTGCTGCTGGGCCGTCTACAGGGGGTCGCGGGCGCTGACCAAATATTGGGAATGTTTATCAATACCCTGCCGGTGCGGGTTTCTCTGGCCGGCCGTAGTGTGCAGGAAGTGGTACAAACCACCTATCGCAATCTGACAACCTTGCTGGAGCACGAGCAGGCACCGCTGGCGCTGGCACAGCGTTGCAGTGGCGTAGCGCAATCACTGCCACTGTTCAGTACCTTACTTAATTACCGTCACAGCCAAAGCCGCGGGGCAGACGCAGTTGATATACTCCGGACAGGTATGCGTATTGTCGCTACAGGAGAGCGAACTAACTACCCGCTCACCCTGTCAGTGGATGATCTGGGAACCGGTTTCCATCTGACCGCTCAGGCCGTAACCGGAATCGTGCCGTCTCGCATAACCGCTTATCTGGTTACCGCCATCAGCGGTCTGGTCGATGCCCTGACCCGAGATCCGCAACAATTGATCCGGGATGTATCCATCTTACCGCCGACAGAGCGACAACAACTGCTGGTAGAGTTCAACGCCACCCAGACGGATTTCCCACAGGATGCACTAATCCACCAATTATTCGAGGCTCAGGCGGCGCACAATCCTGACGCCATCGCCGTGGTATTTGAAGGTCAATCGCTGAGTTATCACGAACTGAACCGCCGCGCTAACCGTCTGGCTCATTATCTGATTGCACTGGGGGTGCGTCCGGATGATCGGGTAGCGATTTGTGTCGAACGCAGTCTGGATCTGGTCGTGGGTCTGTTCGGTATTCTCAAGGCGGGTGGTGCTTACGTGCCGCTCGATCCGGCTTATCCGGCCGAGCGACTGGCGTATATGCTTGACGACGCGGCACCCGTGGCCTTGCTGACTCAAACAGCATTGACCGACACACTGGTTAGCGCCATACCCACAATCTTACTCGACGGCTCAGAACCGCTCCTGATGACGCAACCGACTCACAACCCGGACGCTCAGTCACTGGGTCTGACGTCACGCCATCTGGCGTATGTCATCTACACCTCCGGCTCCACCGGATTACCCAAGGGGGTGATGGTCGAGCATCGCGGCCTGAGCAACCTGATCACTACGCAACAGGATACTCTGGCGATCAATTCCGGCAGCCGTATCCTGCAATTTGCCTCAAACAGCTTCGACGCCGGCATCTGGGAATGCGGCATGGCACTTCTGGCAGGAGCCAGCCTCCATCTTACCCAGCGAACTCACCTCCTGCCCGGAGCTGCCCTGTTGAATACTCTGGAGACTCATGCCATTACCCATGTGCTGCTGTCGCCAACAGCATTGGCGGCACTGGATTCCGTACCCGTAACACTGCAAACCCTGATCGTGGGGGGGGAGGCCTGCTCACCTTCACTGGTCAAACGCTGGGCTACCGGCCGGCGTATGGTCAATGCCTACGGCCCGACGGAAAGTACGGTCTGTGCAGCCATTTATCTGTGTGATAGCCGGGAAGAAGGAGCCCCGCCGATCGGCCGTCCGATCGCCAACACCCAAATCTATCTCCTTGATGATGACGGCCAGCCCGTTCCCCTCGGTGTCGCCGGCGAAATCCATATCGCCGGTGCCGGCATTGCCCGTGGCTATCTGAACCGCCCTGAACTGACCGCCGAACGCTTTCTTGCCGATCCCTTCTCTCCCGATCCGGATGCCCGTATGTACAAGACCGGCGACCTCGGCCGCTGGCTTCCTGACGGTAACATCGAATACCTTGGCCGCAATGATTTTCAGGTCAAACTGCGCGGTTTCCGTATTGAACTGGGTGAAATCGAAGCCCGGCTGGTGCAATGCCACGGCGTGCGCGAAGCGGTAGTGCTGGCGCGTGAAGATGAGCTGAGCCACCCACGCCTGATCGCTTACCTGTTACCTCAAACCGGCGTTGAACTGGTGCCGGCGGAACTGCGTCAACAGCTTGCTCAGCACCTCGCCGAGTATATGCTGCCCAGCGCCTTTATGGTGCTCGACGCTTTCCCGCTCACCCCCAACGGCAAACTTAACCGTCAGGCGCTCCCTGCCCCTGACACGTCCGCCGTGGTGGCACGCGGCTATGAAGCCCCGATCGGTAAAATAGAAATCGCGCTGGTTCAGATCTGGCAAGACTTACTGGGTCTGGAGCGGGTCGGTCGTCACGACCATTTCTTTGAGCTCGGCGGCCATTCGCTGCTTGCCGTCCAACTGGTGGCACGCGTGCGTCAGGATCTGGCGCGGGAGTTACTGCTACAGCAACTGTTTGACCTGCCTCTTCTGGCGGATTTGGCTCAGGCACTCAGCGGAACTTTAACAACCGCTCAGGTCGTCATTCCCGCGGCCGATCGCAATCGGCCGCTACCGTTATCTTTCGCCCAGCAGCGGCTCTGGTTCCTTGGTCAGCTCGATCCGGCCGCCAGTCTGGCCTACCATATTCCGGTAGCCCTGCGCCTCACCGGCCAACTTGACCGCCACGCGCTGACCACGGCACTCGATCGTCTGGTCGCCCGACATGAAAGCCTGCGTACCCGCTTTGTCCTGATCGAGGGTCAACCCTGCCAGCATATCGATCCCGCTGACATCGGCTTTACCCTGTCCTATCAGGATCTGCGCCGACTGGAACCTGCGGCACACACCAACCGTATAGCCGATCTCATTGCCCGCGAAGCGCAGGCATCCTTTGACTTTATTCAGGGACCATTGATTCGCGGTCAACTGCTGCAATTGACAGGCGAAGCGCATGTGTTGCTGCTTACTCAGCATCATATCATCTCTGACGGTTGGTCCATCGGGGTGCTGGTGCATGAACTGGGCACCCTCTACCGCGCCGTTCTCGACGGCCACGATGATCCCCTGCCGCCGCTGTCTCTCCAGTACGCCGACTATGCGGTCTGGCAGCGCGACTGGCTGCAAGCAACGGCCCTCACTGAGCAGCGTAATTTCTGGTGTACACAACTCCAGAATATCCCGGCCTTGCTGGTACTCCCCACCGACCGGCCACGTCCACCGGTGCAGACCTATACCGGCGGCCGGGTATCCTTCCAGCTCGATACCACCTTGCTGGCATCACTCAAGGGGCTAGGACAACGTCATCACACCACCCTGTTTATGACCGTGCTGGCTGCCTGGAGTATCGTTCTCTCCCGGTTGAGTGGTCAGGATGACATTGTCATCGGCACCCCCGTCGCTAACCGTCCTCACCGCGAGTTAGAGGATATGATCGGTTTCTTTGTCAATACTCTGGCCTTGCGTGTTACGCTGGGTGATACGCCCCGTGTGGCCGATCTGCTTGCACAAGTTCGTGAACGGGCGCTTGCCGCCTATGCCCATCAGGATTTGCCCTTTGAGCAGGTGGTGGAAGCGCTACAACCCGAACGCAGCCTGAGCTACAGCCCGGTCTTTCAGGTGATGCTGGCCTTAAACAACATGCCGGCTGAAAATCTCGTGTTGCCCGATCTGCAACTCTCTTGGGTTGAACAGGCACACCATAGCGCCCACTTCGATCTGACGTTGTCGCTGACTGAAACTGAGGCGGGTCTGGCGGGTGATCTGGTCTATGCCGCCGAGCTGTTCGACCCCGCGACCGTTGAGCGCATGGTCGGCTATCTGGAGAATGTGCTGGCGGCGATGGCGGCTGATGCAACGCAAGCTATTACGAGCCTGCCGATACTGCCGGCATCTGAGCGACAACAGTTGCTGGTGGACTTCAACGCCACCCAGACGGACTTCCCGCAGGACGCTTTGATTCACCAATTATTTGAGGTTCGGGCGGCACACAATCCCGGCGCAACGGCCGTGATATGTGGAGAGAAAACGCTCAGCTATGACGAACTGAACCGCCGCGCCAATCGTCTGGCTCATCATCTGCTTGACCACGGTGTGCGCCCGGACGATCGGGTGGCAATTTGTCTGGAACGCAGCCCGGATATGGTGGTGGGACTGCTCGCTATCCTCAAGGCAGGCGGCGCTTATGTGCCGCTCGATCCGGCTTATCCGGCCGAGCGGCTGGCGTATATGCTGGATGACGCCGCACCGGTGGTCTTACTTACTCAGGCGGCACAGGTCGCCACACTGGGCAGCCCCGTGCCTACGGTCGTACTCGACGCTCAGGATGCGTCCCTAATGGCGCAACCGGATCATAATCCGGACACACAGGCACTGGGGCTGACGTCACGCCACCTTGCCTATGTGATCTATACCTCAGGCTCCACCGGACTGCCCAAAGGGGTAGCGATCACTCACCGCAATACCGTGAATTTCCTCACTTGGGCGCAACGGGCTTTCAGTCCGGAGGAGTTGGCACATACCCTTTTTGCCACCTCACTTAATTTTGATTTAGCGGTGTACGAATGCTTTACGCCGCTGCTCTCTGGCGGCACAGTTCACCTTACCCCCAATGTACTGTCACTGCTTACGGCAGAACAGTCGGTCAGCCTGATCAACACGGTGCCGTCGGCCATCGCATACTTGACTGAGTCTGACGCGATCCCCATGACCACCCGGACGGTTAATCTGGCCGGCGAGGCCTTGAAACCGCACATCATTGAGCACTTGTTTGCCCGTAAATCCATACAGAATGTCTGCAATCTGTATGGTCCCTCTGAGACGACGACCTATTCAACCTGGGTACGGATGAGCCGGGCGGAGGGCTTTGTCAGTCATATCGGCCGCCCGATTGCCAACACTCAGATCTATATTCTCGATGGCTACGGTCAGCCCGTTCCCCTCGGTGTGACCGGCGAGATTTATATCGCCGGCGCCGGCGTGGCCCGCGGCTACCTGAACCGCCCCGAACTGACTGCCGAACATTTTCTTACCGATCCGTTCTCCGCCGATCCGGATGCCCGTATGTACAAAACCGGCGACCTCGGCCGCTGGCGCTCTGATGGCAATCTCGACTACCTCGGCCGCAATGACTTTCAGGTCAAACTGCGCGGCTTCCGCATTGAGCTGGGCGAAATCGAGGCGCAACTGATGCAATGTTACGGCGTGCGCGAGGCGGTGGTACTGGCACGCGAAGACGAACCGGGACAGAAGCGCCTGATTGCCTATCTGCGGCCTCTGGATGGCGCTGAACTGCTTCCCGCCGAACTACGTCAGCAACTCGCCCGACACCTCGCTGAGTACATGCTGCCCAGCGCCTTTGTGATGCTTGAGGCCTTCCCGCTGACCCCCAATGGCAAACTCGACCGTCAGGCACTCCCTGCTCCCGACCTGTCTGCTGTGGTGGCACGCGGCTATGAAGTCCCGATCGGTGAGGCAGAAACTATTCTTGCGCAAATCTGGCAAGACTTACTGGGGCTGGAGCAAATCGGCCGTCACGACCATTTCTTTGAACTCGGCGGCCATTCGCTGATGATCGTCAGTCTGATCGAACGGCTACGCGGCTTCGGCTGGTGGCTTGGCGTCCGTAGTGTGTTCGCCGCCCCCATCCTCGCCGAAATGGCGCAGGCTGTTCAGGGTGACGCCAGCGCCTTTGTGATACCACCCAACCGTATTCCCGAAAATTGCACTACCCTCACTCCCGACATGCTGTCTCTGGTCTCGCTGTCTCAGGCTGAGATCAAGGTCATCGTCGAAGCAACTCCCGGCGGAGCGGGCAATGTGCAGGATATCTATCCACTGGCACCGTTGCAGGAAGGTATTCTGTTTCATCACCTGTTGCAGACTCAAGGGGATACTTATCTGTTGCAGAGCCTGCTTGCCTTTAACAGCCATGAGCATCTCGATACCTTTCTGGCCGCCCTGCAACAGGTCATCGACCGCCACGATATCCTGCGCACCGCTGCCTGCTGGCAAGGTCTGGCGCAGCCGGTTCAGGTGGTCTGGCGTCAGGCGCCACTTTGTGTCAATCGCTTCACGCCAGCCACGGAGGATGATATCCCGGCTCAGTTATCAGCCCACACCGATCCGCGCCGGCACCGTCTCGACCTGAGCCGTGCGCCGCTGTTCGCCGCTGATATCGCCCACGATCCGGTTCAGGATGAATGGCTGCTGGCGCTGCGCTTCCACCATCTGGTCAGCGACCATATGACGCTGGAACACATTTTCGCTGAAATTGCCCAAATTCAGCAGGGGCAGGCTGAATCGCTGCCCGCCGCACTGCCCTATCGCAACTTTATCGCCCAGACCCTGAGTGTGCCGGTCGCAGCGCATGAGGCCTATTTCCGCGCCCAGCTTGCTGACGTCGATGCACCGACAGCGCCGTTCGGCGTACTCACGATACGGAACGATCGCGAATCCATCACCGAAGCCCGTCTTCCGCTCACTTCCACTCTGGCAGAGGCCATCCGTGCCGCAGCCCGTCGTCTGGGGGTCAGTCCGGGCGTGCTGTTCCATGTGGCCTGGGCGCAGGTGCTGGCACAGATCAGTGGTCGTGACGATGTGGTCTTTGGCTCTGTGCTGCTGGGTCGCCTTCAAGGAGGCGCGGGCGCCGACCGAATACTGGGGATGTTTATCAATACGCTGCCGGTGCGAATTTCTCTGGCCGGCCGCAGTGTGCAGGCAGTGGTACAGTCCACCTATCGCAGTCTGACAACCTTGCTGGAGCACGAGCAGGCACCATTAGCGCTGGCACAGCGCTGTAGTGGCATGGCGCAGTCGATACCGCTGTTCAGTACTTTGCTCAATTATCGTCACAGCCAGACCAGCGAGTCCGATGCGGTTGAGACGAGTCGGGCAGGTATGCGTATTGTCGCCACAGAGGAGCGAACCAACTATCCGCTCATCCTGTCGGTGGATGATCTGGGAGCCGGTTTCCATCTGACGGCTCAGGCCGTGGCCGGAATCGATCCGACCCGCGTCACCGCCTATCTGGTTACCGCCATCAGCGGTCTGGTCGATGCCCTGATTCTCGACCCGCAACGATGGATTCAGGATGTACCGATCCTGCCACCTTCAGAGCGGCAACAACTGTTGATGGATTTCAACGCGACTCAGACAGACTTCCCGCAGGACGCCCTGATCCATCAACTGTTCGAAGTTCAGGCGGCGCGTTATCCTGATGCTATCGCCGTGGTGTTTGAGGATCAGAGACTGAGCTATGGTGAACTGAACCGCCGCGCCAATCGTCTGGCTCATCATCTGATCGCCCTCGGTGTACGCCCGGATGATCGGGTGGCGATTTGTCTGGAACGCAGCTTAGAACTGGTGGTCGGCCTACTCGGTATTCTCAAGTCAGGTGGTGCCTACGTGCCGCTCGATCCAACCTATCCGGCCGAACGGCTGGCCTATATGCTCGATGACGCAGCACCGGTAGCCTTACTGACCCAAACGACACAGGCCGATATGCTGGTTCATTCCGTGCCCACAGTGGTGCTTGATGGTTCGGAACCGGCAATGGCAGTACAACCGACCCACAATCCGGACGTGCAGGCACTGGGTCTGACATCACGTCATCTGGCGTATGTCATCTACACTTCCGGCTCCACCGGATTACCCAAGGGAGTGATGGTCGAGCACCGCAATGTCCTGCGCCTGATTATCAATAATGGTTTTGCCGATATTGGCCCCGATGACTGTATTGCCCATTGCGCCAATGTTTCATTCGATGCAGCCACCTGGGAGGTGTGGACGGGTTTAGTGCATGGTGCACGTATCCTGTTGATCCCGGAAAAAACCTTACTACAACCCGACTATTTTGGTCAGTGCTTAGCATCGGAAGGCGTCAGTGCGCTTTTCCTGACAACTGCGTTGTTCAATCAATACGCGAGTTTGATAGCCTCATCATTGTCGGGTTTACGTTATGTCCTTTTCGGCGGTGAACAGATCGATATCCGTCCTGCGATCCACCTTAGAGCCGATTATCCGCCACAGCATCTGCTGCATGTGTATGGACCAACAGAGACCACCACCTTCGCCACCGCCTATGAAATTCCATTCACTGAAAGCGAATGGAAGACAATTCCCATCGGCCAGCCGATTGCCAACACCCGGATCTATATTCTGGATACACAAGGGCAGCCTGTTCCTCTCGGTGTCGCCGGCGAAATCCATATCGCCGGCGCAGGTGTTGCCCGCGGCTACCTGAACCGCCCCGAACTTACCGCCGAGCGCTTCCTTACCGATCCGTTCTCTTCAGATCTTGACGCTCGTATGTACAAGACCGGCGACCTCGGCTACTGGCGACCCGACGGCAACATCGAATACCTCGGCCGCAATGATCTTCAGGTTAAACTGCGTGGCTTCCGTATCGAGCTGGGTGAAATCGAAGCCCGGCTGGTGCAATGTCACGGGGTACGCGAGGCGGTGGTGCTGGCGCGTGAAGACGAACCGGGTCACAAGCGTCTGGTCGCCTATCTGCTACCACAGGCCGGCGTTGAACTGGTGCCGGCTGAACTGCGTCAGCAACTCAGCCGGCACATCGCAGAATACATGCTGCCCAGTGCCTTTATGATGCTCGACGCTTTCCCGCTCACTCCCAACGGCAAAATCGACCGTCCGGCATTCCCCGTGCCTGATCAGTCCGCCATCGTGATGCGCGGCTATGCCAACCCGATCGGCGAAACGGAAACCGCTCTGGCGCAGATCTGGCAAGACCTGCTGGGGCTGGAGCAGGTCGGGCGTCACGACCATTTCTTTGAACTCGGTGGCCATTCGCTGCTTGCCGTCCAGCTGGTGGCACGCGTGCGCCAAGATCTGGCGCGGGAGTTGCCGCTACAGCAACTGTTTGACCTGCCCATTCTGACAGATTTGGCTCAGGCACTCAGCGGAGCGGCGACAACCACTCAGGTCGTTATTCCCGCCGCCGATCGCAACCGGCCGCTGCCGTTGTCTTTCGCCCAGCAGCGACTGTGGTTTCTGGGTCAGCTCGATCCGGCCGCCAGTCTGGCTTACCATATCCCGGTAGCGCTGCGCCTCACCGGCCAGCTTGACCGCCACGCGCTGACTACTGCACTCGAACGCTTAATTGCCCGGCATGAAAGCCTGCGCACCGGCTTTGTCCTAATCGAGGGTCAACCCTGCCAGCATATCGCTCCCGCCGACATCGGCTTTGCCCTGCTCTATCAGGATCTGCGCCCGCTGGAGCCGGCGATGCACACCCCCCGTATCGCCGAACTTGCCAGCCTTGAGGCACAGACACTCTTTGATTTTGCTCAGGGCTCACTTATCCGCGGCCAACTGCTGCAATTGACGGATGAAGCGCATTTGTTGCTGCTTACCCTGCATCATATTATCTCTGACGGCTGGTCCATCGGCGTACTGATACACGAACTGAACGCCCTCTACCGCGCCGCTCTCGACGGCCACGATGATCCCCTGCCGCCGCTGTCTCTCCAGTACGCCGACTATGCGGTCTGGCAGCGAGACTGGCTGCAAGGAGCCGCTCTCACTGAACAACGCGACTTCTGGTACTCACAGCTTCAGGACGCCCCGGCCTTATTGACACTTCCCACCGACCGGCCACGCCCGTCAGTACAGACCTATGCCGGCGGACGGGTATCTTTCCAGTTCGATGCTGCCTTGCTGGCGTCGCTCAAAGGGTTAGGACAACGCCATAACACTACCCTGTTTATGACCGTGCTGACCGCCTGGGGCATCGTTCTCGCCCGGCTCAGTGGTCAGGATGATATTGTTATCGGCACTCCGGTCGCTAACCGCCCGCACCGCGAGCTTGAGAACCTGATCGGTTTCTTCGTCAATACCTTAGCCTTACGCGTCACATTCAGTGACACTACCCGTGTAGCCGGGTTGCTTGCGCAGGTTCGTGAGTGCGCGCTCGACGCTTATGCTCATCAGGATCTGCCCTTTGAGCAGGTGGTGGAAGCGTTACAACCCGAACGTAACCTGAGCTACAGCCCGGTCTTCCAAGTCATGCTGGCCTTAAACAACACCCCGGCTCAAAACCTGATATTGCCCGGTCTCCAGCTTGCATCAATTGAACAGACACACCATAGCGCACACTTTGACCTGACGTTATCGCTGACTGAAACCGAGTCGGGTCTGGCGGGTGATCTGGAATATGCCGCCGATTTATTCGACTCTGCGACCGTTGAGCGCATGGTCGGCTATCTGGAGAATGTACTGACGGCAATGGCAAGCGATGCGACCCAGACCATTGCCGGTCTGCCGATGCTGTCGACCCCAGAACGGCAACAGTTGCTGGTGGACTTCAATACCACCCAGACGGACTTCCCGCAGGACGCACTGATCCATCAACTGTTCGAGGCTCAGGCGGCGCAGCGTCCCGACGCCACCGCCGTGGTGTTTGAGGATCAGGTGCTCAGTTATGACGAACTGAACCGCCGCGCCAATCGTCTGGCGCACCACCTGATTACCTTGGGTGTACGTCCGGACGATCGGGTGGCAATTTGTCTGGAACGCAGTTTGGAATTGGTGGTGGGATTACTCGCTATCCTCAAGGCAGGCGGCGCCTATGTGCCGCTCGATCCGGCCTACCCGACCGAGCGACTGGCGTATATGCTCAATGATGCTGCGCCGGTAGCCTTACTCACTCAGGCGGCACAGGTCGGCACACTAGCCAGCACCGTGCCTACAGTCGTACTCGATGGCCAAGATGCGTCCCTGATGGCGCAACCGACTCATAATCCGGACACGCAGGCACTGGGGCTGACGTCACGTCATCTGGCCTATGTGATCTACACCTCCGGCTCCACCGGATTACCCAAAGGGGTGATGGTCGAGCACCGGAATGTCCTTCGCCTGATTATCAATAATGGTTTTGCTGATATTGGCTCCGATGACTGTATTGCCCATTGCGCCAATATTGCGTTTGACGCATCAACATGGGAAATCTGGTCTGCCCTGCTGAACGGGGGACGTTTGCATGTGGTTTCACCCTCAGTGCTGTTCGATCCGGTACGATTCCGCGATTCGCTGATCAAGGGACAAGTTACCGCCCTCTGGTTGACGGTCGGTTTGTTCAACGAGTATCTCAGCGATATCCAGCCCCTGTTCGGGCAACTACGCTACCTGCTCATCGGCGGCGATGTACTTGACCCGCAGAAGATCCGGCGTACACAGTTGTCTGAGTTTCAGCCGGCACACCTGATCAACGGCTATGGTCCAACGGAAACCACCACATTTGCGGTAACCTACACCATTGCTTCTCCCGTCGATGTGACCCGTTCCATTCCTATCGGCCGTCCGATCGCTAACACCCGGATCTATATTCTCGATTCGCTGGGGCAACCCGTTCCCTTCGGCGTAGCCGGCGAGATCCATATTGCCGGTGCCGGCGTTGCCCGCGGCTACCTGAACCGCCCTGAACTGACTGCCGAACGCTTTCTTGCCGATCCGTTCTCTTCCGATCCGGATGCCCGCATGTACAGAACCGGCGACCTCGGCCGCTGGCGCCCCGACGGCAACATCGACTATCTCGGCCGCAATGATTTTCAGGTTAAACTGCGCGGCTTCCGTATCGAACTCGGCGAAATTGAGTCCCGACTCACGCAATGTCACGGGGTGCGCGAAGCGGTGGTGTTGGCACACGAAGACGAGACAGGCCACAAGCGTCTGGTCGCCTATCTGCTGCCACAGACCGGTATTGAACTGGTTCCCGCCGAACTGCGTCAGCAACTCGCCCAACACCTTGCCGAGTACATGCTGCCCAGTACTTTTATGGTGCTTGAGGCTTTCCCGCTCACCCTCAATGGCAAACTTGACCGTCAGGCGCTCCCCGCCCCTGACGCGTCCGCCGTGGTCACACGCGGTTATGCAGCTCCGACCGGTGAAATAGAAACTGCTCTGACGCAGATTTGGCAAGACCTGTTGGGATTGGCGCGGGTCGGCCGTCACGATCATTTCTTTGAACTCGGCGGCCATTCGCTGATGATCGTCAGCCTGATCGAACGACTACGTGACCTTGGTTGGCGACTCGATGTCCGCAATGTGTTCGCTGCCCCCGTCCTTGCCGAAATGGCACAGGCTGTTCAGAGCGACGCTGACGCCTTTGTCGTACCGCCTAACCGTATTCCTGAGGGCTGCACTGCCCTCACCCCCGACATGCTGCCCCTGATCTCCCTGTCTCAGGCCGAAATTGAGTCCATCGTCGGGACAATTCCCGGTGGAGCAAGCAACGTGCAGGATATCTATCCGCTGGCGCCGTTGCAGGAGGGTATCCTGTTTCATCACCTGCTACAGGCACAAGGCGATACCTATCTGTTGCAGAGTCTGATCGCTTTCGACACGCGCGAACGCCTCGATATCTTCCTGGCCGCGTTGCAACAGGTCATCGACCGCCACGATATCCTGCGTACCGCTGCCTGCTGGCAAGATCTCACACAACCGGTTCAGGTGGTCTGGCGTCAGGCGCCGCTGTGTATCAATCGTTTCACCCCGGCTACGGCGGACGACATTCCGGCTCAGTTACGTGCCCACACTGATCCACATCTGCACCGTCTTGATCTGAGCCGCGCGCCGCTGTTCGCCGCCGATATCGTCCACGATCCGGCACAGAATGAATGGCTGCTGGCTCTGCGCTTCCACCATCTGGTCAGCGACCATATGACGCTGGAACTGATTTTTGCTGAGATTGCCCAAATTCAGCAGGGGCACACCGAGACGTTGCCTACGGCACTGCCCTACCGCAATTTTATCGCCCAGACTCTGAACGTGCCGACGACAGCACATGAGGCTTATTTCCGTACCCAGCTCGCTGACGTTGAGGCGCCGACAGCACCGTTCGGCGTACTCGCGATGCCGGGCGATAGCCAGCCCGTTGCCGAAGCCCGTCTCTCGCTCGCTCCCGATCTGGCGGAGGCCATCCGCGTCCAGGCCCGGCGTCTGGGGGTCAGTCCGAGCGTACTGTTCCATGTCGCCTGGGCTCAGGTGCTAGCGCAGACCAGCGGCCGTGATGACGTGGTCTTTGGCTCCGTGCTGCTGGGCCGGCTACAAGGGGTCGCGGGTGCTGACCGAATACTGGGGATGTTTATCAATACCCTGCCCATGCGGGTTTCTCTGGCCGACCGCAGCGTGCAGGAAGTGGTTCAGGCCACCTATCTCAGTCTGACGACGCTGCTGGAGCATGAGCAGGCACCATTAGCACTGGCACAACGCAGCAGTGGCGTAGCCCAACCGATGCCGCTGTTCAGTGCTCTGCTTAATTATCGTCATAGCCAAACCAACGAATCCGAAGCAATTGACACGACTTGGGCGGGCATGCGCATCGTCGCAATCGAAGAGCGAACCAACTATCCGCTCACTCTGTCGGTGGATGATCTGGGGCTAGGTTTCCATCTGACCGCCCAGACCGTGGCCGGAATCGATCCGGCTCGCGTAACTACTTATCTGGCCACCGCCCTCAACGGTCTGGTCGATGCCCTGATTCGCGACCCGCAACAGCCAATCCTGCAAGTTTCCATCCTGCCAGCCTCTGAGCGGCAACAAATTGTGGTTGATTTTAACGCCACTCAGGCAGATTTCCCGCAGGACGCGCTGATCCACCAGCTGTTCGAAATTCAGGCGGCGCACAGCCCCGCGGCTACCGCTGTGGTATGCGGGAACCAGACGCTCAGTTATGACGAACTGAACCGCCGCGCCAATCGTCTGGCTCATCACCTGATCGCTCTGGGACTACGGCCGGACGATCGGGTGGCAATTTGTCTGGAACGCAGCCCGGAAATAGTGGTCGGACTGCTCGCTATCCTCAAGGCGGGCGGTGCCTATGTCCCACTCGACCCGGCTTATCCGACCGAACGACTGGCGTATATGATGGATGACGCCGCCCCTGTGGCCTTGCTGACCCAGACGGTGTGGGTTGACAGGCTGATCAGCCCCGTACTCACAGTGGTGCTCGACGGCCAGAAATCGGCTATAGCAGCACAGCCAGCCCACAATCCGGAGCCACAGAAGCTGGGGCTGACGTCACACCATCTGGCGTATGTGATCTACACTTCCGGCTCTACCGGACTGCCCAAAGGGGTGGCGATCACTCACCGCAATACGGTGAATTTCCTCACCTGGACGCAGCGGACTTTCAGCCCGGAGGAATTGGCGCATACCCTTTTTGCCACCTCGCTTAATTTTGATTTAGCGGTGTTCGAATGCTTTGCACCGCTGCTCTCCGGCGGCACAGTTCATCTCGTTCCGGATGTGCTGTCACTGATCACCACCGAACAACCGGTCAGCCTGATCAATACGGTGCCGTCAGCTATCACACACTTGATCGAAGTTAACGCGGTTCCCATCACCGCCCGGACGGTCAATCTGGCCGGCGAAGCATTGAAACCGCAGGTCGTTGAGCATTTGTTTGCCCGCTCATCCGTACAGGACGTATGCAATCTGTATGGTCCCTCTGAGACAACGACTTATTCAACCTGGATACGGATGAACCGGACGGAGGGCTTTATCAGTCATATCGGCCGCCCGATCGCTAATACCCGGATCTATATTCTCAACTCCCACAGTCAGCCTGTTCCTCTTGGTGTGGCCGGTGAAATCCATATCGCCGGTGCGGGTGTTGCCCGCGGCTACCTTAACCGGCCTGAACTGACTGCCGAACGTTTCCTCGCCGATCCGTTCTCCGCCGATCCGGATGCCCGCATGTACAAGACCGGCGACCTCGGCCGCTGGCGCCCCGACGGCAACATCGACTATCTCGGCCGTAATGACTTTCAGGTTAAATTACGTGGCTTCCGCATTGAACTGGGAGAAATAGAATCTCAATTGATGCAATGTCACGGCGTGCGCGAAGCAATCGTTCTGACGCGTGAAGACGAACCGGGTCATAAGCGTCTGGTCGCCTATCTGCGGCCTCTGGATGGTGTTGAGCTGGTTCCGGCTGAACTACGCCAACGGCTCGCCCAGCATCTCGCCGAGTATATGCTGCCCAGCGCTTTTATGACGCTCGACGCCTTCCCGCTGACTCCCAACGGCAAACTCGACCGTCAGGCGCTCCCTGCCCCCGACGCGTCCGCCGTGGTGACGCACGGCTATGAATCCCCACAGGGAAGAATAGAAACCGCTCTGGCGCAGATCTGGCAAGACCTGCTGGAGCTGGTACGCATCGGCCGTCACGACCACTTCTTTGAACTCGGCGGCCACTCACTGATGGTCGTGCAATTGATAACACGTATAAAAGCCAAATTCCTGGTCGATATTCCCCTCACTTCATTGTTCCTTTCCCCAAAATTAGCGGAACAGGCCAACATCATCTTTTCAGCGCAAATGAGTGCGGTAGGGGAAAACGATATTGAGTCGCTACAAAACTCGCTGGATTTAATGTCAACAGAAGAATTACTGGCAATGTTAAACGGGGACAATAACCGCGGAGACAATAACCAATGACAAGGATTAACATGAATCTCGATGACCTGAAACGGGCTGTTCTAGAGAAGAAAATTGAAGAACAATTGAAAGCCCGCGGAGGTCAGCAGCAACGGCCATTGATTGAACAGGTAAATCGACATCAGCCTCTGCCGTTGTCCTTCGCCCAGCAGCGGTTGTGGTTTCTCAGCCAGCTCGATCCTGCCGCCAGTCTGGCCTATCACATGTCGGTGGTACTGCGTCTCACGGGTCAACTTAACCGCGATGCCCTGACCACCGCACTCAATCATCTGGTCGTCCGGCATGAGAGCCTGCGTACCCGCTTCGTGCTGGTCGAAGGCCAGCCCTGCCAGCACATCGATCCCACCGACGTCAATTTTGCCTTGTCCTGTCAGGATCTGCGCCCGCTGAACCCGGCAATGCACACCCGCCGTATCGCCGAGCTCTCTGCCCTCGAAGCACAGACCCCCTTTGACTTTGTCCGCGGCCCACTGATCCGCGGTCAACTGCTGCAACTGACAGACGAATCACATATGTTGCTGCTTACCCAGCACCACATCATCGCCGACGCATGGTCCGTCGGTGTACTGGTACATGAACTGGGCGCTCTCTACCGCGCCGCCCTCAACGGCCACAGCGATCCTTTACCGCCGCTGCCCATTCAGTACGCCGACTACGCCGTCTGGCAGCGTAACGGGTTACAGGAAACCGTCCTTACTGAACAACGTGGCTTCTGGTGTACTCAACTTCAGGGTGCCCCGACCTTGCTGACACTCCCCACCGATCGGCCACGTCCGTCGGTGCAAACTTATGTCGGCGATCAGGTCTCTTTCCAGCTCGATTCCACCTTACTGGCATCGCTTAAGGAACTCGGACAGCGCCACCATACCACCTTGTTTATGACCGTACTGACCGCGTGGAGCATCGTCCTCACCCGGCTCAGTGGTCAGGATGACATTGTCATCGGCACTCCGGTCGCTAACCGCCCACACCAAGAATTAGAGGGACTGATCGGTTTCTTCGTCAATACTCTGGCCCTGCGCGTCACGCCGGGTGATGCGTTTCGTGTGTCCGATCTGCTCGCACAGATCCGTGAGCGGGCACTTGCGGCCTATGCCCATCAGGATCTGCCCTTCGAACAGGTAGTAGAAGCGCTACAACCCGAACGCAGCCTGAGCTACAGCCCGATATTTCAGGTGATGTTGACCTTAAACAACACCCCGGCTCAAGATCTGGCACTACCGGGTCTACAGCTCTCTCTGGTTGAACAGGCGCGTTATAGCGCCCATTTCGATCTGACGTTATCACTGACCGAAACCGAAACCGGCCTGACTGGTGATCTTGAATATGCCTCGGATCTGTTCGATCCAACGACTGCCGAACGTATGATAGAGTACTTTAAGCAGGTGCTGACGGCGATGGCCGCCGATGCGACACAAACTATCGCACGCCTGCCAATCCTGCCGGCTTCGGAGCGGCAACAGTTGCTGAACGATTTCAATGCCACCCAAGCGGACTTCCCGCAAGACGCCTTGATCCACCAATTATTCGAAGCCCAAGCAGCACACTCCCCTGATGCCACTGCCGTGGTGTTTGAGGATCAGACACTCAGCTATGGCGAACTGAACCGCCGCGCCAATCGGCTGGCCCATCATCTGATCGCCTTAGGTGTACGCCCGGACGATCGGGTGGCAATTTGTATCGAACGCAGCCCGGAGCTGGTGGTGGGGTTACTCGCTATTCTCAAGGCCGGCGGCGCCTATGTGCCACTCGATCCGGACTATCCGGCCGAACGGCTGGCCTATATGCTCGATGACGCGGCACCGGTGGCCTTACTGAGCCTGACAGCACAGGTTGGTAAACTGGCCAGCCCCGTCCCCACCGTGGTGCTCGATGCCCAGAAACTATCCCTGACGGCACAACCGAGCCACAATCCGGACGCTCAGGCGCTGGGGCTGACATCACGCCATCTGGCATATGTGATCTACACCTCCGGCTCCACCGGATTACCCAAGGGGGTGATGGTCGAGCACCGCAACGTCCTGCGTCTGATCATCAATAATGGTTTTGCCGATATTGGTCCCGATGATTGTATTGCCCATTGCGCAAACGTCTCATTTGATGCAGCCACCTGGGAGGTGTGGACGGGTTTAGTGCATGGCGCACGTATCCTGTTGATCCCGGAAAAAACCTTATTACAACCTGATTATTTTGGTCAGTGTTTATCATCGGAAGGTGTCAGTGCGCTTTTCCTGACAACCGCGTTGTTCAATCAATACGCGAGTTTAATCGCGCCATCATTGTCGGGTTTACGTTATGTCCTTTTCGGCGGTGAACAGGCTGATATCCGTCCTGCGATCCGCCTTAGAACCGATTACCCGCCACAGCACCTGCTACATGTGTACGGGCCAACGGAAACCACCACCTTTGCCACGGCCTATGAAATCCCACTGACTGAAAGTGAATATGGAAAAATTCCCATCGGTCAGCCGATTGCCAACACCCGGATCTATATTCTGGATACCCAAGGGCAGCCCGTTCCTCTCGGTGTCGCAGGCGAAATCTATATTGCCGGTGCCGGTGTTGCCCGTGGCTATCTGAACCGCCCCGAACTGACTGCCGAATGTTTCCTCACCGATCCATTCTCCGCCGATCCGGATGCCCGTATGTACAAGACCGGCGACCTCGGCCGCTGGCTTTCTGACGGCAATATCGAGTATCTCAGCCGCAATGACTTTCAGGTCAAACTGCGTGGCTTCCGTATTGAGCTGGGCGAGATCGAAGCCCGATTGGTGCAATGTCACGGCGTACGCGAAGCCGTGGTTCTCGTCCGCGAAGACGAACTGAGCCACAAGCGTCTGGTCGCTTATCTGCGGCCTCTGGGCGGTGTTGAACTGGTGCCGGCCGAACTGCGTCAGCAACTCGCCCGGCACCTTGCCGAGTATATGCTGCCCAGCGCCTTTATGACGCTCGATGCCTTCCCGCTCACCCCCAATGGCAAACTTGACCGTCAGGCGCTCCCTGCCCCCGATTCGTCCGCCGTAGTGGCGCGTGGCTATAAAGCTCCGGTCGGTGAGGTAGAAGCCGCTTTAACCCAGATCTGGCAAGATTTGTTGGGACTGACGCAGGTCGGCCGTCACGATCATTTCTTTGAACTCGGCGGCCATTCGCTGATGATCGTCAGTCTGATCGAGCGGCTACGCGGCCTCGGCTGGCGGCTTGACGTCCGCAGCGTGTTCGCCGCCCCCGTGCTGGCCGAGATGGCAAAAACCATACTGGCACATCAGGACGACACCGACACTTTCGTGGTACCACCTAACCACATTCCCGAAGGTTGTACTTCCCTCACCCCCGATATGCTGTCCCTCATCTCACTGTCTCAGGCCGAGATTGATAGCCTCATCAGCTCCATCCCCGGTGGAGCCAGTAATGTGCAGGATATCTATCCACTGGCACCGTTGCAGGAAGGCATCCTGTTCCATCACCTGATGCAGGCACAAGGTGATACTTATCTGTTGCAGAGCCTGATTGCCTTCGGCACCCGCGAGCGTCTCGATACTTTCCTGACCGCCCTGCAACAGGTCATCGACCGTCACGATATCCTGCGTACCGCCGCCTGCTGGCAGGGATTATCGCAGCCGGTTCAGGTGGTCTGGCGTCAGGCACCGCTGTGTATCAATCGCTTCACCCCAACTATGGCGGATGACGTTCCGGCTCAGTTATTGGCTCACACCGATCCGCGCCGGCATCGTCTCGACCTGAACCGTGCACCGCTGTTCGCCGCTGATATCGCCCACGATCCGGCACAGAATGAATGGCTGTTGGTTCTCCGTTTCCACCATCTGGTCAGCGACCATATGACGCTGGAGCTTATCTTTGCCGAAATTGCCCAAATATTGCAGGGACAGACTGAGACACTCCCCACAGCGCTGCCTTACCGCGACTTTATCGCCCAGACCCTGAATGTACCGGCCGCAGTACACGAAGCCTATTTTAGCGCCCAACTCGCCGACGTCGACGCCCCCACAGCGCCGTTCGGTATGCTCACGATAACGGACGATAGCGAATCCATCGCCGAAGCCCGTCTCCCGCTCCCCCCCGACCTGGCGGAAGCCGTCCGCACCCGGGCCCGCCGTCTGGGGGTCAGTCCGAGTGTGCTGTTCCATGTGGCTTGGGCTCAGGTACTGGCACAAACCAGCGGCCGCGATGATGTGGTCTTTGGCTCCGTGCTGCTGGGTCGTCTGCAAGGAAGCGCGGGCGCCGACCGAGTACTGGGCATGTTTATCAATACCCTGCCGGTACGAATCCCTCTGGCCAGTCGCAACGTGCAGGCAGTGGTACAGGCCACCTATCACAATTTAATGACGCTGCTGGAACATGAACAGGCTCCGTTAACACTGGCACAGCGCTGTAGTGGCGTGGCTCAGCCGATGCCGCTGTTCAGTGCCCTGCTTAATTACCGTCACAGCCAAATTGGCGAAGCAGAGGCGGTTGACACAACTTGGGCAGGCATGCGCATCATCGCGACAAAGGAACGAACCAACTATCCGCTCACCCTGTCGGTGGATGATCTGGGAGCCGATTTCTATCTGACCGCTCAGGCCGTGGCCGGGATCGATCCGGCTCGCGTAATCGCCTATCTGGTTAATGCTATCCGCGGACTGGTTGATGCTCTGGCTCACGATCCACAACAATTGATTCTGGATGTGCCGCTCCTGCCACCGGCAGAGCGGCAACAACTGCTGGTGGACTTCAACGCCACCGAGACGGACTTCCCGCAGGACGCCCTGATCCACCAGCTATTCGAGGCTCAGGCAGCGATCCGGCCAGCCGCAACAGCCGTAGTGTACGAAGACCGGACGATGAGCTATGACGAACTGAACCGCCGCGCCAATCGACTGGCTCATCATCTGATCGCTCTGGGCGTACGGCCGGATGATCGGGTGGCAATTTGTCTGGAACGCTGTCCGGAGCTGGTGGTCGGCCTGCTCGCTATCCTCAAGGCGGGCGGCGCCTATGTGCCGCTCGATCCGACCTATCCGGCCGACCGGTTAGTTTATATGCTCAATGACGCAGCGCCGGTGGCTTTACTCACTCAGGCGGCATGGATTGACCGGCTGGACAGCCCCGTGCCGGCGGTAGTACTCGACACCCAAGAGTCATCTCTGGCGGCGCAGCCAGACTACAACCCGGACGCTCAGGCTCTGGGGCTGACGTCACGCCATCTGGCGTATGTGATCTACACCTCCGGCTCCACCGGATTACCCAAAGGGGTGATGGTCGAGCACCGCAATGTCCTGCGCCTGATTATCAATAATGGTTTTGCCGATATTGGCCCCGATGACTGTATTGCCCATTGCGCCAATGTTTCATTCGATGCGGCTACCTGGGAAGTGTGGACGGGTTTAGTGCACGGCGCACGTATCCTGCTGATCCCGGAAAAGACCCTCCTTCAACCCGACTCTTTTGGGCAGCAATTAGCATCGGAAAGCGTCAGTGCACTCTTCCTGACAACTGCATTGTTCAATCAATACGCGAGTTTGATCGCGCCGTCATTGTCGGGTTTACGTTATGTCCTTTTTGGTGGTGAACAGGCTGATATCCGTCCTGTGATCAATCTTAGAGCCGATTACCCTCCACAACATCTGCTGCATGTGTACGGGCCAACAGAAACTACCACCTTCGCTACAGCTTATGAAATCCCATTCACGAAAGGCGAATATGGAAAAATCCCCATCGGTCACCCGATTGCCAATACCCGGATTTATATTCTGGATACCCAAGGCCAGCCCGTTCCTCTTGGTGTCACCGGCGAAATCCATATCGCCGGTGCCGGGGTTGCCCGTGGCTACCTGAACCGTCCCGAACTGACTGCCGAATGTTTCCTCACCGATCCCTTTGCCGCCGATCCGGGCACCCGCATGTACAAAACCGGCGACCTCGGCCGCTGGCTTCCCGATGGCAACATTGAATACTTCGGCCGCAATGACTTTCAGGTCAAACTGCGCGGCTTCCGCATTGAACTCGGCGAGATCGAAGCCCGACTGGTGCAATGTCACGGTGTGCGCGAAGCCGTGGTTCTGGTACGCGAGGACGAACCGGATAACAAGCGTCTGGTCGCTTATCTGCGGCCGCTGGACGGTGTTGAACTGGTGCCGGCCGAACTGCGTCAGCAGCTCGCCCAACACCTTGCCGAGTATATGCTGCCCAGCGCTTTTATGGTGCTTGATGCTTTCCCGCTCACTCCCAACGGCAAACTTAACCGTCAGGCGCTCCCCGCCCCGGACGCATCCGCCGTGGTAGTACGCGGCTATGAAGCCCCGCTCGGCGAGGAGGAAATCACTCTGGCTCAGATCTGGCAAGACCTGTTAGGGCTGGAACGGGTCGGTCGTCACGACCATTTCTTTGAACTCGGCGGTCACTCGCTGATGGCCGTGCAATTGACAACGCGCATACAAACCGAATTTCTGGTCGATATCCCCATCGCCTCGTTGTTTCTTTCCCCCAAATTGGCGGAACAGGCCAACATCATTTTGTCAGCGCAAATGGATGCAATAGGGGAAAACGATATTGAATCAATACAAAACTCACTGGATTTAATGTCAACAGAAGAACTGATGGCAATTTTAGGCGGAGACAGTAATCAATGATAAGGAATGACATGAACCTCGATAATCTGAAACGTGCTGTGCTAAAAAAGAAAATCAAACAACAATTGCAAACTCAGCAACAGCAGCGACCCTCCATCAAGCAGGTTGATCGGAATCTTCCTCTGCCATTGTCTTTCGCCCAGCAGCGACTGTGGTTCCTTGCTCAACTCGATCCCGCCGCCAGTCTGGCCTACCATATTCCGGTAGCGCTGCGTCTCACCGGCCAACTTGACCGCCCCTCCCTGACTACCGCACTCGATCACCTGATCGCCCGGCACGAAAGCCTGCGTACCCGCTTCGTATTAGTCGAAGGTCAGCCCTGCCAACACATCGATCCCGCTGATATCGGCTTTACCCTGTCCTGTCAGGACCTGCGTCCGCTGGAGCCGGCAATGCACAACAACCGTATCGCCGAACTTGCCAGCCTTGAGGCACAGATCCCCTTCGATTTTACCCAAGGCCCGCTGATCCGCGGTCAACTGCTGCAACTGACGGAGGAAACGCACGTGCTGCTGCTCACCCAGCATCACATCATCGCTGACGGCTGGTCTATCGGTGTGCTGGTGCACGAACTGGGCACCCTCTACCGCGCCGCCCTCGACGGCCACGACGATCCGCTACCGCCGCTGCCCATTCAGTACGCCGACTACGCCGTCTGGCAGCGCAACTGGCTACAGGGGGATATCCTCACTGAACAGCGTGACTTCTGGTGTAGCCAGCTTCAGGGCGCTCCGGCCTTGCTGGCACTCCCTTCCGACCGGCCACGTCCGCCGGTGCAACGCTATGCCGGCGGCCAAATTCCCTTCCAGCTCGATGCGACCTTGCTGGCGTCGCTTAAGGAACTCGGACAACGCCATAACACCACCCTGTTTATGACCGTACTGACCGCCTGGAGTATCGTTCTCACCCGGCTGAGTGGTCAGGATGATATTGTCATCGGCACTCCGGTCGCTAACCGTCCGCGCCATGAACTTGAGAACCAGATCGGCTTCTTCGTTAATACTCTGGCTCTGCGCGTCACCCCGGGTGATACCTCCCGTGTGACCGACCTGCTCGCGCAGGTTCGTGAACGTGCACTTGCCGCCTATGCCCATCAGGATCTGCCCTTCGAGCAGGTGGTGGAAGCGTTGCAGCCCGACCGTAGCCTGAGCTACAGTCCGGTCTTTCAAGTCATGCTGACCTTAAACAATACCCCGGCTCAAAATTGGGCATTACCGGGTTTACAGCTCACGCCCGTCGAACAGGTACGCTATGGTGCCCACTTCGACTTGACGTTATCACTGACCGAAACTGAAATGGGTCTGATCGGTGATCTGGAATATGCCGCGGATCTGTTCGATCCCGCGACCGTTGAGCGCATGGTCAGCTATCTGGAAAATGTGCTGGCGGCGATGGCCGCCGATGCAACACAAGTCCTTGCGAACCTGCCGATGCTGCCGTTCTCCGAGCGACAACAACTTCTGGTGGACTTCAACGCCACCCGGGCAGACTTCCCGCAGAACGCCCTGATCCATCAACTGTTCGAAGCTCAGGCGGTACACAATCCCGATGTAACAGCCGTGGTATGCGGGGAACACACACTCAGCTATGACGAACTGAACCACCGCGCCAATCGTCTTGCTCACTATCTGATCGCGCTGGGGGTACGTCCGGACGATCGGGTAGCGATTTGTCTGGAACGCAGCCCGGATATGATAGTGAGCCTGCTCGCTATCCTTAAGGCAGGCGGTGCCTATGTGCCGCTCGATCCGACTTATCCGGCCGAGCGGCTGGCCTATATGCTCAATGACGCGGCACCGGTAGCTTTGCTCACCCAGACGACATGGATCGACATGCTGTCCAGCGCTATTCCCACCGTGGTGCTCGATGCCCCGGAATCGTCTATGACGACACGATCGGCCTACAATCCGGAGCCACAAGTGCTGGGGCTGACGTCACGCCATCTGGCGTATGTGATCTATACCTCAGGCTCGACCGGCCAGCCCAAAGGAGTGGCGATCACCCACCGCAATACGGTGAATTTCCTCACCTGGGCGCAACGAACTTTCAGTCCGGAGGAATTGGCACATACCCTTTTTGCCACCTCGCTTAATTTTGATTTAGCGGTGTACGAATGCTTCGTGCCTTTGATCGCTGGCGGTACGGTTCACCTCGTCCCAGATGCGCTGTCACTGATAACCACCGCACAGCCGGTCAGCCTGATCAATACCGTACCGTCAGCCATCGCACACTTGATTGAAGCCAAGGCGGTGCCCATGACCGCCCGGACGGTCAATCTGGCCGGTGAAGCATTAAAACCCCACGTCATTGAGCATTTGTTTGCCGATACATCCGTACAGGATGTGTGCAATCTGTATGGCCCCTCTGAGACGACGACCTATTCAACCTGGATACGGATGAACCGGACGGAGGGCTTTGCCAGTCATATCGGCCGCCCGATCGCCAATACCCGGATCTATATTCTTGATGCCTACAGTCAGCCCGTTCCGCTCGGTGTGACCGGCGAAATCCATATCGCCGGTGCCGGCGTTGCCCGTGGCTACCTGAACCGCCCCGAACTGACTGCTGAGCGCTTTCTTGCCGATCCGTTCTCCGCCGATCCGGATGCCCGTATGTACAAGACCGGTGACCTCGGCCGCTGGCGACCCGACGGCAATATCGACTATCTCGGCCGCAATGACTTTCAGGTCAAACTGCGCGGCTTCCGCATTGAACTCGGCGAAATTGAGGCGCAACTGATGCAATGCTCCGGCGTACGCGAAGCCGTGGTGCTGGCGCGCGAAGATCAACCGGGTCACAAGCGTCTGGTCGCCTATCTGCGGCCTCAGAACAGCGTTGAACTGGTGCCCGCTGAACTGCGTCAGCAGCTTGCCCGGCACCTTGCCGAGTATATGCTGCCCAGTGCCTTTATGACGCTCGATGCTTTCCCGCTCACCCCCAACGGCAAACTCGACCGTCAGGCGCTCCCTGTCCCCGACCTGTCTGCTGTGGTCGCTCGCGGCTATGAAGCCCCGCTCGGTGAGATGGAAACTGCTCTGGCGCAAATCTGGCAAGATCTGTTGCAGCTGGAGCAGGTCGGCCGTCACGACCACTTCTTTGAACTCGGCGGCCACTCGCTGATGATTGTCAATCTGATCGAACGGCTACATGGCCTTGGTTGGCGGCTCGACGTCCGCAGCGTGTTCGCCACTCCCATTCTCACTGAAATGGCACAGGCTATTCAGGGTGACACTAACGCCTTCGTGGTGCCGCCTAACCGTATTCCCGAAGACTGTACCGCCCTCACCCCCGACATGCTGTCTCTGGTCTCGCTGTCTCAGGCTGAAATTGATGCTATCGTCGACGCCATCCCCGGTGGGGCAAGTAATGTGCAGGATATCTATCCGCTGGCGCCGCTACAGGAAGGTATCCTGTTCCACTATCTGCTACAGACACAAGGTGATGCTTATCTGTTACAGAGCCTGCTCGCCTTTGACAGCCGAGAGCGTCTTGATACTTTTCTGACCGCGCTGCAACAAATTATCGACCGCCACGATATCCTGCGTACTGCCGTCTGCTGGCAGGGATTAGCGCAGCCGGTTCAGGTGGTCTGGCGTCAGGCACCGCTGTGTGTCAATCGCTTTACCCCGACTACAGCGGACGATGTTCCGGCTCAGTTATTGTCTCACACCGATCCACGCCGGCACCGTCTCGACCTGAGCCGTGCGCCGCTGTTCGCTGGTGATATCGCCCATAATCCGGCACAGGATGAATGGCTGCTGGCGCTGCGCTTCCACCATCTGGTCAGCGACCATATGACGCTGGAGCTGATTTTCGCTGAGGTTGCTCAGGTGTTACAGGGACAGGCCGGGACACTCCCCACAGCGCTGCCCTACCGCAACTTTGTCGCCCAGACCCTGAGTGTACCGGCCGCAGTGCATGAGGCCTATTTCCGCGCCCAGCTTGCCGACGTCGACACACCGACAGCACCGTTCGGGGTGCTCACAATGCCGGGCGATAACGAGCCTGTCACCGAAAACCGTCTTTCGCTCACTCCCGCTCTGGCGGAGGCCATCCGTACCCAATCCCGCCGTCTGGGGGTCAGCCCGGGTGTGCTGTTCCATGTCGCCTGGGCTCAGGTGCTGGCACAAACCAGCGGCCATGATGATGTGGTCTTCGGCTCTGTATTGCTGGGTCGCCTGTTAGGGGTCGCTGGCGCTGATCGCATACTGGGGATGTTTATCAATACCCTGCCGGTACGAGTCTCTCTGGCCGGCCGCAGTGTGCAGGAGGTGGTGCAGGCCACCTACCGCGATCTGATGACACTACTGGAGCACGAGCAGGCACCTTTGGCGCTGGCACAACGCTGTAGTGGCGTAACGCAGTCGATGCCGCTGTTCAGTACCCTGCTTAATTACCGTCATAGCCAAACCAGCACGGCAGACGCGGTTAACACGAGCTGGGCAGGTATGCACGTAGTCGCAGTTGAAGAACAGAGCAACTATCCGCTCACTTTGTCGGTGGATGATCTGGGGATCGGTTTCCACCTGACGGCTCAGGCCGTGGCCGGAATCGATCCGGCTCGCGTCACCGCCTATCTGGTTACTGCCATCAGCGGTCTGGTCGATGCCCTGATTCGCGAGCCACAACGATTGATTCAGGATGTACCGATCCTGCCACCTTCAGAGCGGCAACAACTGCTGGTGGAGTTCAACGCCACCCAGACGGACTTCCCACAGGATGCGCTAATCCATCAACTGTTCGAGGCTCAGGCAGCACGCAACCCCGACGCTACCGCTGTGGTGTATGAAGACCAGATACTCAGCTATGGCGAGCTGAACCGCCGTGCCAATCGCCTCGCCCATCATTTGATTGCGCTGGGTGTGTGTCCGGACGATCGGGTGGCGATTTGTGTCGAACGCAGCCCGGAGCTGGTGGTCGGCCTGTTCGCTATCCTCAAGGCAGGCGGTGCCTATGTACCACTCGATCCGGCCTATCCGGCCGAGCGGCTGACGTATATGCTCGACGACGCAGCACCGGTAGTTTTACTCACTCAAACGACGCTGATCGACACGCTGACCAGTCCCGTTCCCACGATAATACTCGACGGCCAAGAACCGTTCCTGATGACGCAATCAGCTCACAATCCGGACGCTCAGGCGCTGGGGCTGACGTCACGCCATCTGGCGTATATCATCTACACTTCCGGCTCCACCGGATTACCCAAGGGGGTGATGGTCGAGCATCGCGGCCTGAGCAATCTGATCGCCACTCAGCAGGACACTCTGGCGATCAAACCTGACAGCCGTATCCTGCAATTTGCCTCTAACAGCTTCGATGCCGGTATCTGGGAATGCGGCATGGCACTTCTGGCGGGTGCCAGCCTCCATCTTGCCCAGCGAACTCACCTCCTGCCCGGAGCTGCCCTGTTGAATACTCTGGAGACTCATGCCATTACCCATGTGCTGCTGTCGCCAACAGCATTGGCGGCACTGGATTCCGTACCCGTAACACTGCAAACTCTGATCGTAGGCGGTGAGGCCTGCTCACCCGCACTGGTCAAACGCTGGGCTGAAGGTCGGCGTATGGTCAATGCCTATGGACCGACGGAAAGTACGGTCTGTGCGGCTATTTATCTGTGCGATAACCAAGAAGAAGGCGCTCCGCCTATCGGCCAGCCGATTGCTAATACCCGGATCTATATTCTCGACTCCTACGGTCAGCCCGTTCCGCTCGGTGTGGCCGGCGAAATCCATATCGCGGGTGCCGGTATTGCCCGTGGCTACCTGAACCGCCCCGAACTGACCGCCGAACGCTTCCTTGCCGATCCGTTCTCCGCCGATCCGGATGCCCGCATGTACAAGACCGGTGACCTAGGTCGCTGGCGACCCGACGGCAACATCGACTATCTCGGCCGCAATGACTTTCAGGTCAAACTGCGCGGCTTCCGTATCGAGCCCGGCGAAATTGAAGCTCAATTGGTGCAATGCTCCGGTGTACGTGAAGCCGTGGTGCTGACCCGCGAAGATGAGCCGGACCACAAGCGCCTGATCGCCTATCTGCTGCCCCAGTCTGATGTTAAGCTGGTGCCGGCCGAACTGCGTCAGCAGCTTTCTCAACACCTTGCCGAGTACATGCTGCCCAGTGCTTTTGTGACGCTTGATGCTTTCCCGCTCAGCCCCAACGGCAAACTCGACCGTCAGGCGCTCCCCGCCCCTGATCCGTCTGCGATAGTGACACGAGGCTATGAAACTCCGGTCGGTAAAGTAGAAATCACACTGTCACAGATCTGGCAAGACCTGCTGAGACTAGAACAGGTCGGCCGTCACGACCACTTCTTTGAGCTCGGCGGCCATTCGTTGCTTGCCGTTCAGCTTGTGGCACGTGTGCGTCAGGATCTGGCACGGGAATTGCCACTACAACAGATTTTCGCTCACCCCCTGCTGGCAGAGCTAGCCCAAACGCTGACCGGTACGTCGGCAACCACTCAGGTCGCTATCCCCGCCGCCGATCACAGCCGACCGCTACCATTATCTTTCGCCCAGCAACGGTTGTGGTTCCTTGGTCAGCTCGATCCCGCCGCCAGTCTGGCCTACCATATCCCGCTAGCGCTGCGTCTCACCGGCCAGCTTGACCGCCATGCCCTGATCACCGCACTCAATCGTCTGGTTGTCCGGCAAGAGAGCCTGCGCACCCGCTTTATCCTGATCGACGGGCAACCCTGTTTGCACATTGATCCCGCCGATATCGGCTTTACCCTGTCCTGTCAGGATCTGCGTCCTCTGGAGTCTGCGGCGCAAACCCATCGTGTTGCCGAACTCGCCAACCTTGAAGCGCAGACGCCTTTCGACTTTACCCAAGGCCCGCTGATCCGCGGTCAATTGCTGCAACTGGCGGACGAGGAGCATGTGTTGCTGCTCACTCAACATCACATCATGGCTGACGGCTGGTCTATCAGTGTGCTGGTGCACGAACTGGGTGCCCTCTACCGAGCTGTTCTCGACGGTCACAGCGATCTGTTGCCGCCGCTGCCCATTCAGTACGCCGATTATGCCGTCTGGCAACGCGACTGGCTGCAAGGAACCGTTCTCGCTGAGCAGCGCGACTTCTGGTGCGCCCAGCTCCGGGACGCTCCGACCTTTTTGGAACTCCCCACCGATCGGCCACGCCCGTCGGTACAGACCTATGCCGGCGATCGGGTTCCTTTCCGGCTTGATGCGACCTTACTGACATCGCTTAAGGGGCTAGGACAGCGTCATAACACTACCTTGTTTATGACCGTGCTGACCGCCTGGAGCATCGTCCTCGCCCGACTCAGTGGTCAGGATGATATTGTTATCGGCACTCCGGTCGCCAACCGTCCGCACCGTGAACTTGAGAACCTGATCGGCTTCTTTGTCAATACTCTGGCTCTGCGCGTCACACCGGATGATGGCCTCCGTGTGGCCGATCTGCTCGCACAGGTTCGTGAGCGGGCGCTCGCCGCCTATGCCCATCAGGATCTGCCCTTCGAGCAGGTGGTAGAAGCCTTACAGCCCGATCGCAGCCTGAGCTACAGCCCGGTTTTTCAGGTGATGCTGACCTTAAACAATACCCCGCCTCAAGATCTGTCATTGCCCGGCTTACAGCTCACGCCACTTGAGCAGGTGCGCCATAGCGCCCACTTCGACCTGACGTTATCGCTGACCGAAACGGAGGCGGGTCTGGTCGGTGAGCTGGAATATGCCACCGACCTGTTCGACCCCGCGACCGTTGAGCGCATAGTCGGCTATTTAAAGAATGTGCTGACGGAGATGGTGGTCGATGCGACACAAACTATTGCGGATCTGCCGATGCTGTCAGCCTCGGAGCGGCAACAGTTACTGACCGGCTTCAATGCCATCCAAGTAGACTTCCCGCAGAGCACCTTGATCCATCAGCGGTTCGAGATTCAGGCGGCACATTCTCCCGATGCCACCGCCGTGGTGTTTGAGGACCAGACACTCAGCTATGGTGAACTGAACCGCCGCGCCAATCGTCTCGCTCATCGCTTGATTACGCTGGGGGTGCGTCCGGACGATCGGGTGGCAATTTGCGTCGAACGCGGTCTGGAGCTGGTGGTCGGTTTGCTCGCTATTCTTAAGGCAGGTGGCGCCTATGTGCCGCTCGATCCGGCTTATCCGGCCGAGCGGCTGGCTTATATGCTGCATGATGCGACACCAGTAGCTTTGCTGACCCAGACAACACAGGTCGACATGCTGACCAGCTACTCCCCTGCTCTCCTGCCCACAATCGTATTCGATGCTCAGGATGCGTCCCTGATGGCGCAACCGGATCACAATCCGGATACACAGGCGCTGGGGCTGACATCACGCCATCTGGCGTATGTCATCTACACTTCCGGTTCCACCGGATTACCCAAGGGAGTGATGGTTGAACATGCCCATGTCACCCGCCTGTTAGCTGCAACCCAAGAACGTTTCCGGTTTGATAGCAATGACGTGTGGACCCTGTTCCATTCCTTTGCTTTCGATTTCTCGGTGTGGGAACTCTGGGGCGCCTTGTCTCATGGTGGCCGGCTGATCGTCGTACCGACTGACTGTACCCGTTCACCGCAGGCTTTCTATGCGCTACTGTGCCGTGAGCAAGTCACCGTACTGAATCAAACACCCAGTGCTTTTCGTCCGTTGATTTCTGCCCAGAATGCCACACCGCATTCCCTGCGCTGCATTATCTTTGGGGGGGAGGCGCTGGAGTTGCATACGCTTGCCCCGTGGGTTACCCGTAACCCCACCCGACAGACCCGTCTGGTCAATATGTACGGCATTACCGAGATCACCGTACATGCCACTTATCGTGAACTCACGGAATCCGACATCACTCTGGGACGTGGCAGTTTGATCGGCCAGCCGCTACCCGATTTGCGGGTATATATCCTCAACCCTCATGGTCAGCCCGTTCCTCTCGGTGTGACCGGCGAAATCCATATCACCGGTGCTGGTGTCGCCCGTGGTTACCTGAACCGTCCTGAACTGACTGCGGAACGCTTCCTTGCCGATCCGTTCTCCTCCGATCCGGACGTCCGTATGTATAAGACCGGCGACCTCGGCCGCTGGCTCCCTGACGGCCATCTCGAGTATCTCGGCCGCAATGACTTTCAGGTCAAACTGCGCGGCTTCCGTATTGAGCTCGGTGAGATTGAGTCCCGGCTAGTGCAATGTCACGGTGTGCGTGAAGCGGTGGTGCTGGCGCGCGAAGACGAACCGGGCAACAAGCGTCTGGTCGCTTACCTGCTGCCCCAGACCGACGCCGAACTGATGCCGGCTGAACTGCGTCAGCAACTCGCCCAGCACCTTGCCGAATATATGTTGCCCAGTGCCTTTGTGACGCTTGACGCTTTCCCGCTTACCCCCAACGGCAAACTCGACCGTCAGGCGCTTCCTGTCCCCGACGCGTCCGCCGTAGTGGTGCGCGGCTATGAAGCCCCGCTCGGTGAGATGGAAACTGCTCTGGCGCAAATCTGGCAAAACTTATTGGGGCTGGAACAGGTCGGCCGCCACGACCATTTCTTTGAACTCGGCGGCCACTCGCTGATGATCGTCAGTCTGATCGAAGAACTGCGCGGCCTCGGCTGGCGGCTTGAGGTTCGCAGCGTGTTCGCCGCCCCCGTCCTCGCCGAAATGGCACAGACCATCCGGAGTGACACCGACGCTTTCGTGGTGCCGACTAACCGTATCCCCGAAGGCTGTACCGCCCTTACGCCCGACATGCTGCCTCTGGTCACACTGTCTCAGGCTGAGATTGATGCCATCACCGACGTGATCCCCGGAGGGGCAACCAATGTGCAGGATATCTATCCGCTGGCGCCGTTACAGGAGGGTATCCTGTTCCATCACCTGCTACAGACACAAGGTGATGACTATCTGCTACAGAGCCTGCTCGCCTTTGACAGCTGTGAGCGTCTTGATACTTTCCTTGCCGCCCTGCAACAGGTCATCGACCGCCACGATATCCTGCGTACCGCCGCCTGTTGGCAGGGATTAGTGCAGCCGGTTCAGGTGGTCTGGCGTCAGGCACCGCTGTGGGTCAATCACTTTACCCCAGACACGGCGGACGATGTTCCGGCTCAGCTACGGGCTCACACTGACCCACGCTTACACCGCCTCGACCTGAGCCGTGCGCCGCTGTTCGCCGCCGATATCGCCCATGATCCGGCACAGGATGAATGGCTGCTCGCTCTGCGTTTCCACCATCTGGTCAGCGACCATATGACGCTGGAGCTTATTTTTGCTGAGATTGCCCTGCTGTTACAGGGGCATGCCGAAAAGCTGACCACGGCACTGCCCTACCGCAATTTTATTGCTCAGACCCTGAGCATACCGACCGCAGTTCATGAGGCTTACTTCCGCGATCAACTCGCCGACGTCGACGAACCAACGGTGCCGTTCGGTGTACTCAAGGTGCAGGCTGACGGCGAACCCGTTACCGAAGCCCGTCTTCCGCTTGTACCTGCTTTAGCAGAGGCTATCCGCGTTCAGGCTCGTCGTCTGGGGGTCAGTCCGGGCGTACTGTTCCATGTCGCCTGGGCTCAGGTACTGGCGCAGACCAGCGGCCGCGATGATGTGGTCTTTGGCTCCGTGCTGCTGGGTCGTCTGCAAGGGGGCGCAGGTGCTGACCGAATACTGGGAATGTTCATCAATACTCTGCCAGTGCGGGTCTCTCTGGCCGATCACAGCGTACAGGCCGTAGTACAGGCGACCTACCGCAGTCTGACCATGCTATTGGAGCACGAGCAGGCACCATTGGCGCTGGCTCAACGCTGTAGCGGCATGGCGCAGTCGATACCGTTGTTCAGTACCCTGCTCAATTACCGTCATAATCAGGCCGGCAAGGCAGATACGGCTGAGACGACTTGGGCAGGTATGCGTATTTTAACAACAGAGGAGCGAACCAACTATCCGGTCACCCTGTCAGTCGATGATCTGGGAACTGGTTTCCATCTGACTGCTCAGACTGTGACGGGTATCGATCCGACCCGCGTCACCGCTTATCTGGCTACGGCGATCAGTGGTCTGATCGATGCTTTGACCCACAATCCGCAACAGTTGATTCGAGATGTGCCGATCCTGCCACCGGCAGAGCGGCAACAACTGCTGGTGAACTTCAACGCCACCCAGACGCACTTCCCACAAAACGCCCTGATCCACCAACTGTTCGAGTCTCAGGTGGCATACAAACCCGATGCCACCGCAGTGGTGTTTGAGGATCAGACTCTCAGCTATGGTGAACTGAACTGCCGCGCCAACCAACTGGCTCATCATCTGATCGCGCTGGGTGTACGACCGGACGATCGGGTGGCGATTTGTCTGGAACGCAGCTTGGAGCTGGTAGTCGGCTTACTTGCGATTCTTAAGGCAGGCGGCGCTTATGTCCCGCTCGATCCGGCCTATCCGGCCGAACGGTTGGCTTATATGCTTGATGACGCGGCACCCGTAGTCTTACTCACTCAGACGGCATGGGTTGACACGCTGGTCAGCCCCGTGACTACGTCCGTACCTATAATAGTACTCGATGCTCAGGAACCGGCTGTGGCAGCACAACCGACCCACAACCCGGAGCCGCAGACACTGGGGCTGACGTCACGCCATCTGGCATATGTGATCTATACTTCAGGCTCCACCGGGTTGTCCAAAGGCGTCATGGTTGAACACCGGAATGTCCTTCGTCTCATCATCAATAATGGTTTTGCCGATATTGGCTCCGATGACTGTATTGCCCATTGTGCCAATATTGCCTTTGACGCATCAACGTGGGAAATCTGGTCTGCTCTGCTGAATGGCGGGCGTCTGTATGTGGTTCCACCCTCAGTGCTGCTTGATCCGGTACGTTTCTGCGATTCGCTGATCAAAGGGCAAGTCACTGCCCTTTGGCTAACAGCCGGCTTGTTCAATGAGTATCTCAGCGATCTCAACCCCCTGCTTGGGCGACTACGCTACCTGCTCATCGGTGGCGATGTACTCGATCCCAGAAAGATTCAACGTGCACAATTGGCTGAGTCTCAGCCAGCACATCTCATCAACGGCTATGGTCCGACAGAAACCACGACGTTTGCCACCACCTATCGTATTGCATCCCCCGTCGATGTTGCTCACTCTATTCCCATCGGCCGTCCGATCGCCAATACCCGGATCTATATCCTTGATTGCCACAACCAGCCCGTCCCCCTCGGTGTGGCCGGCGAAATCTATATTGCCGGTGCCGGTGTCGCCCGTGGCTACCTGAACCGCCCCGAACTGACCGCCGAGCGCTTCGTTCCTGATACGTTCTCCGCCGATCCAGATGAGCGTATGTATAAAACCGGCGACCTCGGCCGCTGGCTTTTCGATGGCAACATCGACTATCTCGGCCGCAATGATTATCAGGTTAAACTGCGTGGCTTCCGTATTGAGCCCGGTGAGGTAGAGGCTCGTCTTGTGCAATGTCACGGGGTACGCGAAGCGGTGGTTCTGGCACGTGAAGACGAACCTGGCTACAAGCGTCTGGTCGCCTATCTGCTGCCCCAGACCGGTGTTGAACTGGTTCCGGCCGAACTGCGTCAGCAACTTTCTCAACACCTCGCCGAATATATGCTGCCCAGCGCTTTTATGACGCTCGACGTCTTCCCGCTCACCCCCAACGGCAAACTCGACCGTCAGTCACTCCCCGTCCCCGACTCGTCTGCCGTGGTGATACGCGGCTATGAGCCGCCACAGGGAAGAATAGAAACCGCTCTGGCCCAGATCTGGCAAGACTTACTGGGGCTGGAGCAGGTCGGCCGTCATGACCACTTCTTTGAACTCGGCGGCCATTCTCTGCTTGCCGTCCAACTCGCCGCGCGTGTACGGCAAGATCTGGCGCGGGAATTGCCGCTACAACAACTCTTTGCCCAGCCCATCCTGACGGATCTGGCCCACGCACTCACCGGCGCTTCCGTGACAACTCAGGTCATCATCCCCGTGGCCGATCGCAGCCAGTTGCTTCCGCTATCCTTCGCCCAGCAACGGCTATGGTTCCTTGGGCAGCTCGATCCCGCTGCCAGTCAGGCCTACCATATTCCGGCAGCTCTGCGTCTTACTGGCTCACTCAACCGTCACGCGCTGACCACCGCACTCGATCATCTGGTTGCCCGGCAAGAGAGTCTGCGCACCCGCTTTATTCTGGTCGAAGGCCAACCCTGCCAGCACATCGATCCCGCCGATAGCGGCTTTGCGCTATCCTGTCAGGATCTGCGCCCGTTAGACTCAGCGGTGCGTAACAACCGTGTCACCGAGCTCGCTGCCCTTGAAGCACAGACACCCTTCGACTTTATCCGGGGGCCGCTGATCCGTGGTCAATTGCTGCAATTGACGGACGAGGAGCATGTATTGCTGCTCACCCAGCATCACATCATCGCTGACGGCTGGTCCATCGGTGTGCTGGTGCATGAACTTGTCGCCCTCTACCGTGCCGCCCTTGACGGCCACAGCGATCCGCTACCGCCACTGCCCATTCAGTACGCCGACTATGCCGTCTGGCAGCGTAACGGGTTGCAGGGAGCCATCCTCACCGAACAGCACGACTTCTGGAGCAGCCAGCTCCAAGGCGCCCCGGCTTTGCTGACACTTCCCACCGATCGGCCACGCCCACCCGTACAGAGCTATGCCGGTGGCCGGGTGCCTCTCCACCTTGATGCTACGTTGCTGGCATCGCTTAAGGGACTCGGACAGCGCCATAACACTACCTTGTTTATGACCGTATTGACCGCCTGGGGCATCGTTCTTGCCCGGCTCAGTGGTCAGGATGATATCGTTGTCGGCACTCCGGTCGCTAACCGCCAGCACAGAGAATTCGAGGGTTTGATCGGCTTCTTTGTCAATACTCTGGCCCTGCGTGTCACACCGGGTGATACGCCTCGTGTGTCCGATCTGCTCGCACAGGTTCGTGAGCGAGCACTCGCCGCCTACGCTCATCAGGATCTGCCCTTCGAGCAAGTGGTAGAAGCCTTGCAGCCCGACCGCAGCCTGAGCTACAGCCCGGTCTTCCAAGTCATGCTGGCTTTAAATAATACCCCGAGCCAAGACTTGTCGTTACCCGGCCTACAGCTCACTCCCGTTGAACAGGTGCGCTATGGTGCTCACTTTGACCTGATGTTGTCGTTGACCGAAACTGAGGCAGGTCTGGTCGGTGATCTGGAATATGCCGCCGACCTGTTCGACCCCGCAACCGTTGAGCGCATGGTCGGCTATTTGACTCATGTGCTGGTGGCAATGGCAGCCGACACGACACAAACCATTGCCAGTCTGCCGATGTTACCGCCTGCGGAGCGGCAACAGCTACTGGTGAACTTCAACGCCACCCAGACAGACTTGCCGCAGGACACCCTGATCCACCCACTGTTCGAAACTCAGGCAGCACTGCATCCCACCGATACCGCCGTGGTGTACGGGGATCAGGCGCTCAGCTATGACGAATTGAATCGCCGCGCCAATCAGTTGGCTCATCATCTGATCAATCTGGGTGTACGCCCGGATGATCGGGTAGCCATCTGTGTCGAACGCAGTCTGGAGATGGTGGTCGGTTTGCTCGCTATCCTTAAGGCAGGCGGAGCCTATGTGCCGCTCGATCCGGCCTACCCGACCGAACGGCTGACGTATATGCTTGATGACGCGGCACCTGTGGTATTGCTTACCCAGATGGCGTGGGTCGACACACTGAACAGCGCCATACCTACAGTGGTACTCGATACTCAAGAACCGTTTATGGAATCACAGCCGACCCACAATCCAGAAGCGCAGACGCTGGGTCTGACATCACACCATCTGGCGTATGTGATCTATACCTCAGGCTCGACCGGCCAGCCCAAGGGGGTGATGAGCAGCCATCACGCCCTGTGTAACCGGCTGTTGTGGTTCGTGCGCGACATTGTGACACCGCCACTGGTGGCGGCGCTGAAAACCAGCATCAGCTTCGTCGATTCAGTGACCGAGACACTTGGTGTATTACTGGCCGGTGGCAAACTGGTGGTTTTCGATAACCATGAAGTGAAAGATCTTACGCGCTTCGGCGAAGGTTTACGCCGCGCCGAGGTTAACTACATGGTGGTGGTGCCTTCACTGCTGAAACTCCTGATAGAGGGGAGTGGCGATTCTCTGAAATCGATTAGGACGTTGATTTGCAGCGGAGAACGACTTGCGCCTGAACTCGCGCGGCAGGTCGTAACGGATTACCCTTGTATTCATCTGCTGAATTTCTACGGTTCGTCCGAAATCAATGGTGATGCGACCTGGTATGAATATTCTGCTACGGTCGGCGTGCCGGATGTTTCAGTCATCGGCAGACCCATCGCCAATACCCAAAGCTATATCCTCGATCCCCACGGCCAACCTGTTCCTCTGGGCGTCACTGGCGAAATCCATATCGCCGGTGCCGGCGTTGCCCGCGGCTACCTGAACCGCCCTGAACTGACTGCCGAACGTTTCCTTGCCGATCCGTTCTCCTCCGATCCGGACGCTCGTATGTACAAGACCGGCGACCTTGGCCGTTGGCTTCCCGACGGCCATATCGAATATCTCGGCCGCAACGATTTTCAGGTCAAACTGCGGGGTTTCCGTATCGAACTCGGCGAGATCGAAGCCAAATTAGTACAATGCCACGGCGTATGCGAAGCGGTGGTGCTGGCGCGCGAAGACGAGCCGGGTCACAAGCGTCTGGTCGCTTATCTGCTGCCCCAGACCGGTGTTGAGTTGGTTCCGGCCGAGTTGCGTCTGCAACTCTCCCGGCAGCTCGCCGAATATATGCTGCCGAGTGCCTTTATGACGCTTAAGGCTTTCCCACTCACCCAGAACGGCAAACTTGACCGTCAGGCGCTTCCCGCACCTGACCCGTCCGCCGTGGTGACACGTAATTATGAAGCGCCAGTAGGAGAGGTAGAAAATGCTCTCGCCCAGATCTGGCAAAACCTGCTGGGGCTGGAACGGGTCGGCCGTCACGATCATTTCTTTGAACTCGGTGGACATTCGCTGATGATCGTCAGTTTGATCGGGCGGCTGCGTGGCTTCGGCTGGCGGCTCGACGTCCGCAGCGTATTTGCCGCCCCCGTCCTTGCCGAACTGGCGCAAACCATCCTGATACATCAGGACGCTGCCGACGCCTTCGTGGTGCCGCCTAACCGTATCCCCGCAGGCTGCACTGCCCTCACGCCCGATATGCTGGCTCTGGTTTCGCTGTCTCAGGCTGAGATTGATGTTATCGTCAGCATGATCCCCGGCGGAGCGAGCAATGTGCAGGATATCTATCCGTTGGCGCCGTTGCAGGAAGGTATTCTGTTCCATCACCTGCTACAGACACAAGGCGATGCCTATCTGTTACAGACCCTGCTTGCCTTCGAGACCCGCCAGCATCTCGATGCTTTTCTGGCCGCGCTGCAACAAGTCATCGACCGCCACGATATCCTGCGTACCGCCGCCTGTTGGCAAGGACTGACAGAGCCGGTTCAGGTGGTCTGGCGTCAGGCACCGCTGTGGGTCAATCACTTTACCCCAACCACAGCAGACGACGTCCCGGCTCAGTTACGGGCTCATACTGATCCACACCAGCACCGTCTCGACCTGAACCGCGCGCCACTGTTTGCCGCCGACATTGCCCACGATCCGGCACAGGATGAGTGGTTGCTGGCGCTGCGTTTCCATCATCTGGTCAGCGACCAAATGACGCTGGCGCTGATTTTTGCCGAAATTGCCCTGCTGTTGCAGGGACATGCCCAAAAACTACCCGCCGCGCTGCCCTACCGAGACTTTATCGCCCAGATCCTGAGCGTGCCGGACACAGTGCATGAGGCTTACTTCCTCTCCCAACTCGCTGATGTCGACGAACCGACAGCACCATTCGGTGTGCTCAAAGTGCAGGGCGACGGTGAGCCTGTCACCGAAGCCCGTCTCTTGCTCCCCCCCAATTTAGCTGAGGCTATCCGCGCTCAGGCTCGCCGTCTGGGAGTCAGTCCAAGTGTGCTGTTCCATCTCGCCTGGGGGCAAGTGCTGGCACAAACCAGCAGCCGCGACGATGTGATCTTTGGCTCCGTGCTGCTGGGTCGCCTGCAAGGAGGCGCGGGTGCCGACCGAGTTCTGGGGATGTTTATCAATACGCTGCCGATGCGGATCTCTCTGGCCGATTGCAGCGTACAGGAAGCGGTTCAGGCCACCTACCGCAGCCTCACAATGTTGCTAGAGCACGAACAGGCTCCGTTGGCGCTGGCGCAGCGCTGTAGTGGTGTGGCTCAACCGATGCCACTGTTCAGTGCCTTGCTCAATTACCGTCATAGTCAAGCTGACGAAGCCGGCGCGCTTGATACGATTTGGGCAGGCATGCGCATCGTGGCAACCGAAGGGCGAACCAACTATCCGGTTACCCTCTCGGTGGATGATCAGGGGGTCGGTTTCCGCCTGACTGCCCAGACTGTGACGAGTATCGATCCGGCTCGCGTGACCACTTATCTGGCCACCGCCCTCAGCGGTTTGGTCAAGGCGCTGGCCAGCGATCCGCAACAGCCTATCCTGCAAGTGCCCATCTTGCCGGCATCAGAGCGGCAACAGTTGCTGACCGGCTTCAATGCCATCCAAGTAGACTTCCCGCAGAGCGCCTTGATCCATCAGCGGTTCGAGACTCAGGCGGCACATTCTCCCGATGCCACCGCCGTGGTGTTTGAGAACCAGACACTCAGCTATGGTGAACTGAACCGCCGCGCCAATCGTCTCGCTCATCGCTTGATTACGCTGGGGGTGCGTCCGGACGATCGGGTGGCAATTTGCGTCGAACGCGGTCCGGAGCTGGTGGTCGGTTTGCTCGCTATTCTTAAGGCAGGCGGCGCCTATGTACCGCTCGATCCGGCTTATCCGGCCGAGCGGCTGGCTTACATGCTGCATGATGCGACACCAGTAGCTTTGCTGACCCAGACAACACAGGTCGACATGCTGACCAGCTACTTCCCTGCTCTCCTGCCCACAATCGTATTCGATGCTCAGGATGCGTCCCTGATGGCGCAACCGGATCACAATCCGGATACACAGGCACTGGGGCTGACATCACGCCATCTGGCGTATGTCATCTACACCTCCGGCTCCACCGGATTACCCAAGGGGGTGATGGTTGAACATGCCCATGTCACCCGCCTGTTAGCCGCCACCCAAGAACGTTTCCGGTTTGGTGGCAATGATGTGTGGACCCTGTTTCATTCCTTTGCTTTCGATTTCTCGGTGTGGGAACTCTGGGGTGCCTTGTCTCATGGTGGCCGGCTGATCGTTGTACCGACTGACTGTCTCCGTTCACCGCAGGCTTTCTATGCACTGCTATGCCGTGAGCGAGTCACCGTACTGAATCAAACGCCCAGTGCTTTTCGCCCGTTGATTTCTGCCCAGAATGCCACGCCGCATTCCCTGCGCTGTATTATCTTCGGGGGGGAAGCGCTGGAATTGCATACGCTTGCCCCGTGGGTCGCCCGTAACCCCACCCGACAGACCCGTCTGGTCAATATGTACGGCATCACCGAGATCACCGTGCATGCCACTTATCGTGAACTCACGGAATCCGACATCACTCTGGGACGTGGCAGTTTGATCGGCCAGCCGCTACCTGATCTGCGGGCATATATCCTCGGCACCCACGGCCAACCCGTTCCTCTCGGTGTGACCGGCGAAATCTATATTACCGGTGCCGGTGTCGCGCGTGGCTACCTGAACCGTCCTGAACTGACTGCGGAACGTTTCCTTGCCGATCCGTTCTCCTCCGATCCGGACGCCCGTATGTATAAGACCGGCGACCTCGGCCGCTGGCTCCCCGACGGCCATCTCGAGTATCTCGGCCGCAATGACTTTCAGGTCAAACTGCGCGGCTTCCGTATCGAACCCGGTGAGATCGAAACCCAATTGGTGCAGTGCCCCGGCGTACGGGAAGCCGTAGTGCTGGCACGCGAAGACGAGCCGGGACAGAAACGTCTGGTCGCCTATCTGCGGCCTCAGGACGGCGTTGAACTGGTTCCCGCCGAACTACATCAACAGCTTACCCAACATCTTGCCGAGTACATGCTGCCCAGCGCTTTTATGACGCTCGATGCTTTCCCGCTCACCCCCAACGGCAAACTCGACCGTCAGGCGCTCCCCGCGCCCGATGCGTCCGCCGTGGTGACGCGCGGCTATGAAGCCCCGGTCGGTGAGGTGGAAACCGCACTGGCGCAAATCTGGCAAAATCTGTTGGGACTGGAACGGATCGGCCGTCACGACCATTTCTTTGAACTGGGTGGCCATTCGCTGATGATTGTCAGTCTGATTGAGCGGCTGCGTGGCCTTGGTTGGCAGCTCGACGTTCGCAGCGTGTTCTCCGTGCCTGTACTCACCGATATGGCGCAAGCTATCCTGAAGTCCCAGAGTGGTGCCGACACCTTCGTGGTACCGCCCAATCGCATCCCCGAAGACTGCACCGCCCTCACGCCCGATATGCTGCCTCTGGTCTCGCTGTCTCAGGCTGAAATTGATGCCATCGCTGACGCGATCCCCGGCGGAGTGACCCATGTGCAGGATATCTATCCGCTCGCGCCGCTACAGGAAGGTATCCTGTTCCATCACCTGCTTCAGCCGAACAGAGATCCATACGTTATATCGTCGTTGTTGAGCGTCGAAAACCAGACAAAACTCGACGCATTCATTGCGGCATTACAAGCCGTCATCGATCGGCATGATATCCTGCGTACATCTATCCACTGGCTCGGGTTATCCCAACCTGTTCAAGTGGTACATCGACACGCACCATTGCCGGTCAATGTCCTGACATTCGATGACGATAGTGACGTGGTTGCCAGCATGCAAGCGCGCATGGCACTGTCACATCAGCACATGGATTTGTCCCATGCTCCTCTGATACGTTTGCAAGTCGCCACCGAACCACATTCAGCCAAGTTGTACGTCTTGTTCCAGTTGCATCACATCATCGACGATAACCTCTCACTCCGGTGTTTGCTCGCAGAAACGACCGCTTTCCTGATGGGACTTGGCGCGGATTTGCAGCCATCCGTTCCTTATCGTAACTTTGTCGCCTACGCACGTCAGGAAGGTAAAACTCAGGAAGCGGAAGCCTTCTTCCGGACATTCCTGGCAGATATCGACGAGGCCACCGCACCTTTTGGCCTGGCGGATGTTCAGGGGAATGGCGAACATAACGCGGCGGCACGAAAGGTTCTTGATGTTGAACTCTCACAAGCAATCCGTAAAACAGCGCGCCGCTTCGGCACTAACCCCGCAATTTTGTTCCACGCAGCTTGGGCGCTCGTCATCGCACGCACGAGTGGACGCGATGACATTGTATTTGGCACCGTATTGTCAGGCCGCATGTCGGGAGTTGATGGGAGTGCTCGCGCTTTAGGCATGTTCATCAATACCCTGCCCTTGAGACTGAAGCTAAAAGGAAGCAGCGTGGATGAACTCGTCAAAATGACGAATGACGCCTGTGCCAGCCTGCTGCTCTACGAACAGACCCCATTGTCGCTTGCACAGCGTTGCAGTGGACTCGGTGGCATATCCCTGTTCAGTGCCCTGCTCAATTTCCGGCATGGTAATGACAAAAATACCCGTACACCTAGTCTGGATCTGTTTGGTCTGGCAAGTTTAGATAGCTGCGAACGTACCAATTACCCATTTGAAATGTCCATTGACGATGATGGTGAATATTTTGTGTTATCAGCTCAAACCGTCAATAACATTGATCCCAATAGAATAAATACCTATCTCACAAGAGCGATAGAGCAATTGATATCAATATTGGTTGAAGCGCCAGACACGCCTGCACTGGATTTGGACGTGTTGCCCGAAGACGAACGCCAGCAACTGCTGGTGAACTTCAACGCGACTCAGGCGGACTTCCCGCAGGATGCCCTGATCCACCAACTGTTCGAGGTTCAGGCGGCGTATAACCCCGATGCCACCGCCGTGGTATGCGGGGAGCAAGCACTCAGCTATGGCGAACTGAACCACCGCGCCAATCGTCTGGCTCATCATCTGATCGCGCTGGGGGTACGTCCGGACGATCGGGTGGCAATTTGTCTGACACGTAGCCCTGAGATGGTGGTCGGCCTGCTCGCTATTCTCAAGGCGGGCGGTGCCTATGTGCCGCTCGATCCGGCGTATCCGACTGAACGACTGGCGTATATGCTCAATGACGCGGCACCCGTGGCCTTACTGACCCAGACGGCATGGGTTAACATGCTGGTCAGCCCCGTGCCTACGGTGGTGCTCGACGCCCAAGAACCGGTTATGGCAGCACAACCCATCCATAATCCGGAACCGCAGACGTTGGGGCTGACGTCACGCCATCTGGCGTATGTGATCTACACTTCCGGTTCTACCGGCCTACCCAAAGGGGTGACGATCGCCCACTGTAATACGGTGAATTTCCTCATCTGGGCGCAGCGGACTTTCAGCCCAGAGGAATTGGCGAATACCCTTTTCGCTACTTCGCTTAATTTTGATTTGGCGGTATACGAATGCTTTGCGCCCCTCGTCTCTGGCGGCACGGTTCATCTCGTCCCTGATGCGTTGTCACTGGTCACTACCGAACAACCGGTCAGCCTGATCAACACTGTGCCGTCGGCCATCGCACATTTGATCGAAGCCAATGCGATTCCCCTCACTGCCCGGACGGTCAATTTGGCCGGTGAAGCATTGAAACCACAGGTCGTTGAGCATTTATTTGCCCACTCATCCGTACAGAATGTGTGCAATCTGTATGGTCCCTCTGAGACAACAACTTATTCAACCTGGATACGGATGAACCGGACGGAGGGCTTTGTCAGTCATATCGGCCGCCCGATAGCTAACACACAGATCTATATCCTCAACCCACATGGTCAGCCCGTGCCTCTTGGTGTCGCCGGCGAAATCCATATCGCCGGTGCCGGTGTGGCTCGCGGTTATCTGAACCGACCCGAACTGACCACCGAACGCTTCCTCATCGATCCGTTCTCCTCGGCACCAGATGCCCGTATGTACAAGACCGGCGACCTCGGCCGCTGGCTTTCTGACGGCAATATTGAATACCTCGGCCGCAATGATTTTCAGGTCAAACTGCGCGGCTTCCGTATTGAACTCGGTGAGATCGAGGCGCAACTGATGCAATGCCACGGCGTGCGCGAAGCGGTGGTATTGGCGCGCGAAGATGAGCCGAGCCAGAAACGTCTGGTCGCCTATGTACGGCCTCAGGCCAGCGTTGAACTGGTTCCCGCCGAGCTGCGTCAGCAACTCGCCCGACACCTTGCCGAATATATGCTGCCCAGCGCCTTTATGACACTTGACGCTTTCCCGCTCACCCCCAACGGCAAACTTGACCGTCAGGCGCTCCCTGCCCCTGATTCGTCCGCCGTGGTGGCGCGTGGCTATCAAGCGCCAGTCGGCGCGGCGGAAACCACCTTGGCGCAGATCTGGCAAGACTTATTGGGACTGGAGCGGGTCGGCCGTCACGATCATTTCTTTGAGCTTGGCGGTCACTCACTGCTCGCTGTGCAGTTGCTGAACCGGATGCGGGAGCAAGACATGGCGGTTCCTCTGACCGTCTTGTTCGTGCATCCGACATTGAGTGATCTGGCAATAGCTATTGGCGAGCGTTTTGCCCAATCAACGTCTCCGTTCGATGCGAATCCCGTGCCGCTAAACCCAACAGGCGGCCTGCCACCCTTGTTCCTGATACACGAGACTTCCGGCGATCCACTGGTCTATTCGCCACTGGCAGCCTTACTGCCATCTGAGCTTCCTGTCTATGCATTACAGGCTCTTGGTATCCACACGCTGGAGCATCCTCCTGCGTCGCTTGAAGCGCTCGCGGCCTGCCATATTCAGGCTATTCGTCGCGTTCAGCCGCAAGGCCCCTATCACCTTGCCGGATGGTCAATTGGTGGTTTGATCGCCTATGAGATGGCGCAACAATTCATGAGCTGCGGCGAAACGGTAGGATTTCTCGGTATGATCGATTCCTATAATTCCATAAATGGGCTACAAATCTCCACCGACCAGCCGATAGACAAGGAAGCAAAACGAATTGAGATAATCATTGACTCACTGCGTGCTCAAATCGGCACGAGTGACGAGCAGGTATTAGAAGAACTGCACGATCTCAGCGATGTGAACCAAATTCTTGACCGCTGTATTGAACACCAATGGCTGCCGGCCAGTATCACACGCGAGGATATCCTCCTTCGCCTATACACCGCCGAGATCATTACACAACTGGGTCAAGACTATATCGCGCCAAAATCCCCCCTGCCCATCCACCTGTATACCGCGGATGAGGCACTCAACGGGGAAATTTGGCACGGTTGGCGTAATATCGTCGGCACTGATTCGACACTCCACGCTATCGGTGGAACGCATTTCTCCATCATGCGTCCCCCTTCGCTCAACCAGATAGTGGATTCACTCACCGAGCACTTACTGCCCGCTCCTCCCTATGACCCGCGCGTTATCATCCAAAGCGGGTCTCGGTCGGTTCCGCCGCTATTTTGCATGCCCGGTGCCGGTGCCAGCGCCTCTAGTCTTCTCGGGCTGGCGCTGTCGCTCCCACAGCAACTTCCAGTCTACGCCTTGCAGACACGCGGTCTGGGACTGACTGACAAACACAATTTTCCCTATGTCAGTGTCGAAGGTGCTGCTCATGCCTATATCCAGATCATCCGTCAAACGCAACCTCACGGTCCCTATCACCTGCTGGGTCATTCTTTCGGTGGCTGGATCGCGTTTGAGATGGCCTTGCAACTGCAAGCAGAAGGGGAACAAGTCTCCGACCTTATTCTCGTCGATACCGATGAACCTGATCCGCAAGGCAGTATTCCCAAGTCAGTCAACCGTACCGAAACGATAATGAAGCTGATTGAGATCTACAATATGATATTGGATCGGCCCCTGCCGCTGACGAAGCCGGATTTTGACGATCTGACTCCGAATGAACAGTTTCAATACCTGCTTAGTGCTCTGGTAAACGCAGGTCTCTTTCTGGCCAAAACACCAATATCACTGCTGCAAGGTGTCGTCCGCGTCATGCAGGCCAATCTGAACACTTGCTATACACCTCGTGCCCGCTATGAGGGTCTTGTTCATCTGATCAGCGCAGAAGAGGGAGATGTGGAGGAAACAAAAACCCGCGAAGCTCTGTGGAGTACACACGCCGCTCAACTCAGCACGATGCATGTACCCGGTAATCACATGACCATGTTGTCCAGCCCGCAGATTGAGCACTTTGTTACTGGGCTATGGCAGAAATTGGATTACGCGAACAACCCAAGGTCTACGGTTTGGTTCGGATAGGTAAAACCTCACGGATTTGGTCGGAAGGATAAATGAGTCAGTACTTGTCAGTAGAGGTGGAAACCTCCCTAGTACTACAGCCGTACGCCCCATTGTGGCATGATAGTCCCTGACATTTTTTACTGAAAATACGGGAGGTGTTCAATGCACTCACCGACCAACATCTGGGAACAGGAACTGCTCTCACTACATACTCGTCTGGCGGTTCTGTCGCATTAAGCGGTCATCAGGTAAGCTCCCCTGTTTTTGAGCGAGTCCAGAGTGATGTCCCTGATCCGAAACGCGTTTAAACGCCTCCATTATCCTGTCGATATCATGGCCCAATGTGTCCGTTGGTACCTCGCTTATGCCTTGAGTCTGCGCAATCTCGAAGAGATGATGGCAGAGCGCGGCATTGAGGTCGACCATGCCACAATACATCGTTGGGTGTTACGTCTGGTGCCCCTGCTCGGCAAGGCTTTCCGACCTCGCAAAAAGCCCGTTGGCTCCCGGTGGCTCCCGGTGGCGAATGGATGAAACGTATATCAAAGTGAAAGGTCAGTGGAAATACCTTTACCGGGCGGTCGATACCGACGGTCAGACGGTTGACTTCCTGCTGACCGCTCGCCGCGATGCAATGGCTGCCCAGCGTTTTTTCCGTAAAGCGATACGCCAGCACGGCAGACCCGCCGTCGTGACTATCGATAAAAGTGGGGCCAATACTGCCGCGCTCACTCTCCTCAATGCGGAAGGATCGCCTCAGCAGGGGATTGAAATCCGGCAAAATAAATACCTGAATAATCTGGTTGAGCAAGATCACCGCAATATCAAACGTCGGATACGACAGATGCTGGGGTTCAAATCGTTTCGCCGGGCACAGACGCTCCTGGCCGGCATCGAACTGATTCACATGATACGCAAAGGGCAATATCAACATCCACAAAGTGATGGATTATCACCCGCGGAACAATTCTATTTGCTGGCGGCCTAAATAACCGGCAACACCACTTTTGCTAACTTGCCGCCGTTAACGCGACACTGCCCTTCGGAACGGTTGGTTCGGCGAGTGATGGATTTCAGCGGCTTATTGAGCAGCTTGGGCAATAATTTCCCCTGACCATTGCGGGCCACCACTATCTGAGGATTAAGGGACTTGCTTCCCCTGACAATAAACGAACCACCGGAAAGTGACACTTGCTCAAAATACGCAAAGTCGACATAACCGGCATCGGCCAATAATAATTGGTCACGTAACATCGCCGGTACAGGCAGGTAAGCCCGCTCAGGGGCGGTATCTGCGGTCACGGTCATTTTTACCGGTGACTGAGTCAGCAAGGACATTGTCATGTGACATTCCACCGCGGCCCCCGTTGTCCTGAAACGATAGGGAAAAACATCGGCCAGGGCAGAATGGACTTTGAACGAACTCCCATCTTGGAGAATAACCTGTTTAAATTTCATGAGCTTTTGGGGTGAGGAGACCTGTTTCTCCACCCATTGCGCCATGGCAAATCTGACCAATATTTTGACAAATTCGACAAAAGCCGCTTTACGGAGCTGGTTATAAAAGGGGCGGTAACTGACTGGTTGCTTTTTATCCGGGCACAGGCCATTAAATTTTTGGTGTAACTGGGCAATAGACGTGATTTTACCCGTGCTCAGTGCAGCGATAAGGCTGAGGATCAACACGTGGGGCTCGATATTTCTGATGCGTTTCATAAACGCACATTGGAAAGCAATATGTTGCAAAGAAATGTCACTGAAGAATTGCATTAACTGGTGTTTTATAGCGATAATCGTCACAGGCTTCATCCGTGGTTTTGATATGAGTTTGGCGACGATTATCAGATCATAAATGAAGCCTTTTTTCTACCTAAAATAACGCGTTATTGCTTAAGATCCTGTATATGATTCGTGATTACGGGTTGAATGCGAGAGAAGAAGTACCAAAGGAAGATTAAGTGCATTAATACGTCACCAATGGACAAGCAATAAACCGACCAAAGAGCATCCAATACCCATTTCCCCATGTTGCAGAGAAACAGGTAAGGGACTGAAAAGAAAAAATTTATACCAAGCTGACTTAGCGATACATCTCAAATAGAGACAAACCTTTTAAGTCAGTGAAAGCTTTATAAGAAGCTTGCAGGGCAGCCTGCTGCTGATAATAGCTGGAAATGGACGATGCCCAATCCACGTCCACCAATTCCCCTGTACGGACTTTATTGGATATGCTGCGCTCACTGCCCAGCGAATCCAGTTGTTCCAGTTCCTGAAGCTGAAGACCGAGAACGGCTTCTACCGAAGAAAAGTTGTCCAGACTATTGCGGATACCACGGTTGGCTTTATTGATCAGCTCCATAGCATCATTTTTTTCCGACTCACTGGCTGTACTGTATGGCGTTCTCAACGCCTTGATTGCCAGATCGAGGGTAGCAAAAACATCTGCCTCTCCAGTGCCACCACCGGGTTCTTTAATCGGATTGGTTGTTGTCGATAAAAAAACCTGCTTCCCCGTATGAGCAATGATCATCGAGCGGTTATCATCAACTTGCTGGGTAATTTCTTCATGTCCGCCTTTATAGTGAATTTTCCCAGACTCATCCGCTTTGAACGGTGGAACGTCGGTTTTGTAACCCCCAAAGATATAACGGCCATTACCATCCGTTTTATTACCGAGGTTCAGCAATTGTTGTTTAAAACCCTCCAACTGCTGCGCATAGGATTCACGATCCTGATCACTCTGCTCATCCGCTGCCGCCACCAAAGTCTCAAAAACATTGGTCGCAACCGAAACGATATTTGAGGTGATGCTTAACTGAGCTGACATGGAATTTCTGGCAAAAATACGCGCTGTCATAAACTGCTGGTTTTTCGATTCAGACTGAGAAACCATGATGCTCTGTGAAGCCGCTAAGGGATCATCTGACGGGTTAATAACCCGTTTCCCCGTGGACAGTTGCTCACCATAGCGCATCCATTTGGATTGGGCGCCCAAAATCCCATCCATTTTTTGACTGTATAATAGATTCGTACTTACACGCACAATATCACGTCCTTTTTATTATCAACCGGGCGGTAATTAGCGAATGCCCAAAATAGCATCGAACAAGGTCGCCGCTGTCTGGATCACACGGGCGTTTGCCAGATAGTACTGCTGCAAGCGTTGCATGGCGCCATATTCTTCGTCCATATTGACGCCAGAAATCGATTCGCGGGTCGCATAGAGTTTGTCAACGATATGCCCCTGTGTTTCGACACTGACCTGAGCTTCATTGGCCTTACTCCCCACTTGACTAACCAGTGACGCATAAGCCCCCGCAAAAGAAGACTTGCCATCAATCAGACGCTGATCCTGCAAGGCAAGAAATTTCTTCGCGTTGCGGTTATCACTTGGGCCGGCATCTTTATCACCCGCAGTCGCCAGTTGAGAAGAATCTTGGAGATTCACTTCCAGTGTTGCCACTACGTTACTGACGGTTTTTAGCGTGTAGGTATCGTGATCCTGAGAATGAGCAGCATCGATTTCAACTTTCAGTCCATCAAATTCCAGCGCATTGCCATTCTTGGTAACAGGAACCGCTGCCTTGTCAGAAACGCGCTGTACTTTCCAATCTCCGCCTTCATATTTGAGGGTATAGTCACTATTTTTCACTTTGGTGGTATCTGCATATTCCACCTTAATATCAGCCGTTCCTTTGTTATTGCTGTTGGAAATAACATCCGGCTTGGTGAAGTTAAAGAAATCGACACCCGGCTTGCCTTTCAGATCAAAACCGCCGTTTTGCACCTGATTAAACTGATCAGCCATTACCAGAGCCAATTGGTTCAATTGATTGCGACTTGAATCTACAACTTCCCTGCGTACCTGCAATGCACCACCCAATGTGCCTTGTGAGATAAAGCGCTCGTCAATTTCTTTCGTTCCCACGGTGCCGTTGTTATAGCCCAGCGTGATACGACTGCTGTCAGTGCTGGATGAGATCGCTTCCAGCCGATAGGATTTACTGCCCGATACCAGTGACATGCCACCACCGAATGAGACGTTATAAACGCCCCCATCCTGCTGAGTTACATTCACGTCAACAAGCTGGTTTAATTTGTTGACCGCTTCGTCACGTTTATCCAGTAAAGCCAGTGGTTCGCCCGTACCCGTACCGCGCATACGCGTAATTTCATTGTTCAGCGTGGCAACTTCTTCGGCGTATTTATTGATTTCTCTGGCATTCTGCTCAATTTGAGAATTGATGCTGTTATCTATCTGACGCAGAAATTCATCCGCTTCTTTGAATCGACTCACCAATCCTTCGGCTTTACCCAGAACCGTCGTTCTTGCCGCACTGTCTTCCGCATTACTTTCAGCCGCACCCAGACTTTTGAAAAACTCTTCGATGGAATTAGAAAGGCTGGTGTCCTTATCGGCCAACAGATCATTAATTTTGGTGATTTGCTGGTTGTAAGCGGTCAGAGCAGCATGTTTGGTTTGTGCAGAGCTATGTTGCTGGTTGATGAACTCGCTATATTCGCGGTTAATCGAACTGACAGCCACACCATTGCCAATAAAACCCGCCGGTGACAGGGTTCCGTTATTCTGTGTCAGCACGGTTGTCTGTCGGTTATAGCCCACATTCTTGGAGTTGGCAATGTTATTACCCACTACACCCATCGCCACCTGCGCAGCATTAATACCACTCATGGCAGTATTCATAAGACTATTAGACATGTGTAGATCCTTTTACGTTTTCGTTATGCCTCCGTCATGGGAGGTAATTCACTGCTACAGTTATCGGCAATATTCTCTGATCCTTGAACAAAAACGGCGTTAATCTGTTCGATTAAAACAGGTTGTCGAAATCATCGGTATAGGCTTTTACCATTTGATTTCCGGTACTCTTTAACTGCTGGATCAGTGACACCAGTTTTTTGGCGTAGCCCGGGTCGGTGGCATATCCCGCACTCTGTAAAGAATATGCGCCCTGCTCTGCCGTCGTTGATTGCGCGACCTTAGCGTAACGCGGATTTTCCGTCAGCAGTTTGACGTAATCCGTTATTGCTTCCCGGTAAGAGCCATAAACCCGGAAACTGTCGTGCATCTTCTTCGGTTCACCCTCAATGTACTCCGTTGTCATGATGTTGGTGACCGCCCCTTTCCAATGCTTGCCGGCCTTGATGCCAAACAGGTTATGGCTCGGTTTGCCTTCCTCTGTCAGAATTTCCCGCTGTCCCCAGCCGGATTCCAGCGCCGCCTGTGCAATGATCAACAAATGAGGGATACCGCTTTGCTGGCTCGCTATCTGCGCAGGCAGGGAGAGCATGGAAACAAAGTCAGTACTGCTAACTGGCAATGACTTCGATTGCACGGAACCCTTGGAAGCCGCCGAAGAAAACGGCGCCGTCATGGTACGGCGCATAAACTGTTCCAGTGCCTGCTTCGGCAATGTTTGCAGGAATTCTTTATCCAGCGGCATCGGTACCGTTCCGGCCTGTTCGCTGGCAACGTTGTTCGCGTTGGAAAATTGCTTGACGATCATGTCGGCAAAACCCAGCCCCTTTTGGGAAAGATCCTGGGCAATCTGCTGATCGTACATCGACGTATAAAAACGGGTCTGATCACTGCTCAATATGCCATCTTGTGGCAACGAGGAACGCATACTTTTCAGCATCATCTGAACGAAAACGCCTTCAAGTTCCTGGGCTACCTGACGTAGCCCTTGTTGTGGTTCCTGTGACAATTTAGCTTTCAGTGAATGCAGCGAATTGACGTCGTAAGCCGCAGTAGGCGTTGTCAAAAAATCACTCATCAGATGATCTCCAGTTTCGCCCGCAAACAACCCGCTGTTTCCATCGCCTGCAAAATGGACATTAAATCTGTCGGTGTCGCGCCCAGGACATTCAATGCACGGACAACCTGTGTGAGATTGGCACTGGCATTAACTTGTTGCAATGCACCGCCCTGTTCCTGAATTCCGACCCCCGTATTACGGGTCACTACGGTGTTGCCCCCCGCTAATGGGGTATTAGGCTGATTAACCGCCGTCTGACGTTCAACAGTGACAGACAGGCTGCCATGTGCAATGGCGCAGCTATCCAGCGTAACATTGCGGTTCATCACAACCGATCCCGTGCGGGAATTGAAAATCACTTTGGCATCACCCGCATCCACGCGAATATTCAGGTTCTGAATTTGAGACAGGAACCTTACCTGTTCACTGTTTTCTCTCGGTAAACGCAATTGTACCGTGCGGGAATCCAGCGGCGTTGCCGTTCCTTTTCCTTGCAGGCGATTGACTGCATCACTGATTTGCTCGGCCAGACTAAAATCATCATTATTCAGTTGCAGGTTCAGCGTTCCTTTCTGACCAAACTGGGTCGGCAACTCCCGCTCAATCACCGCACCATTGGAAATACGCCCACCCGCAAGCTGATTAATTTTGATACTGTTACCACCGGCACTGACACCTGCCCCACCGACCAGAATATTACCCTGTGCCAGCGCATACACTTGATTATCAATCCCTTTCAGGGGCGTCATCAGCAATGTTCCTCCCCGCAGACTCTTGGCATTACCCAATGAGGAAACCACAACATCGATATTTTGCCCTGAACGCGCAAAAGGAGGCAGTTTGGCTGTCACCATCACAGCAGCCACGTTTTTAAGCTGCATATTCGTACCGGGCGGCACAGTGATCCCCAACTGCGATAACATATTGCTCAGACTTTGGGTGGTAAAAGGAGTTTGCATGGTCTGATCGCCCGTCCCATCCAGCCCGACCACTAAACCATAGCCAATCAATGCGTTATCCCTAACGCCCTCAATGGTGACCAAATCACGAATGCGCTCTGCCGAAGCGGTGCCAGACACGAATATGCTGGATAATGCCAGTAAAAGTGTAAAAAGGCTGGCGACTAATTTTTCCATCCTGACCATCCTCTTTTAAAACGGTGAGATATTCATAAAGAAACGTTGCAACCAACCCATTGTCTGTGCCTCGTTGATATAACCATCACCAACATACTCAATGCGGGCGTCTGCTACTTGATTGGAGCTCACCGTATTGGTGCCGGTAATGGTGCGCGGGTTCACAACGCCAGAGAAGCGAATGAATTCCGTTCCCTGATTGATGGCGATCTGTTTTTCCCCCACAGCATGTAAGTTGCCATTGGCCAGCAACCTATCAACAGTCACGGTAATCGTGCCCCTGAAGGTATTGTTGGCATTGGCTCCCCCTTTGCCCCCAAATTCACTATCGCCTTCCATACTCAAATCCGTTTTGTCGCCGCCCATCAATCCCTTTAAGAAACGGGGGGTCAGAGCAGCCGTGAAACCGGTTTTTCCACTGCGACTGGCGTTGGCTGAGGAGTTTTTGCTGGCACTGACATTTTCTTGCAGAATAATGGTCAGCGTATCACCGATATTGCGGGGACGGCGGTCTTCAAACAACGGCTGATAACCGTAATAAACCGGCTGGGAAACCTGAAAAATAGAACCATTTGGTGTTGGAGCAGGGGCTTCGGCGGGGTTTGCGGTTGTCGCTCCTTTCACCAGCGGTTTGTGCGGCATATAGGCACAGCCCGCCAGTGACAGTACCGCCAGAGCCATGCTGATGCGCCACTTATATCCCCGGTTTTTCCGTAAACCGGGAGAGTCATAAGCTACGTTGTTCTCGGCAACGGGCATTGTATCCATCTTAGATGCTCTTAAATTTATCGCGGAAATAGCCGGAGAATTTCCTCCCCGACTATCCTGATTAATAATTATACCTTTCATTTTCCCGTTGCTGCTTTGCTGGCTGCAACGGGAAATCTATTGGGTATAGGTTATAACTGGGTCAGTTTTTGCAGCATCTGGTCAGAAGTCGATACGGCTTTACTGTTGATTTCGTAGGCTCGCTGAACCTGAATCATATTGACCAGTTCTTCCGCCACGTTGACATTGGACGTTTCAACATAGCCCTGATAGAGCAGACCAGCCCCATTGATTCCCGGTGCATTTTCTACAGGGACACCGGAACTGTTGGTTTCCAGATACAAGTTCTCACCGATGCTTTCCAGGCCACTTTCGTTAATAAAAGTGGTCAGCGTCAGTTGACCAACCTGCTGAGGTGCGTTTTGCCCCTGCACGTTGATACTCACAATCCCATCACGGGCAATGCTCATTTTGGTGGCATTGTCTGGAATGATGATGGCAGGCACAACCTGAAAACCACCCGCAGTAACCAATTGCCCGTTTTGATCCTTCTGAAATGAACCATCACGGGTATAACCGGTTGTGCCATCAGGCATCTGGATCTGGAAAAATCCCTGTCCTTTGATTGCCACATCATTGCTGTTGTTGGTCTGTGCCAAGTTACCCTGACTGTGCAGCCGCTCTGTCGCCACCGGACGAACTCCTGTACCAATCTGTAAGCCAGATGGCAGATTGGTTTGTTCAGACGACATCGCGCCGGGCTGGCGTTCGGTCTGATAGAGTAAATCTTCAAAAACCGCGCGCTGGCGTTTAAAACCATTGGTACTGACGTTTGCCAAGTTGTTGGCAATAACATCCATATTTGTTTGCTGAGCATCCAGCCCAGTTTTGGCAATCCATAAAGATCGGATCATGAATTTATCCCCTGTTCCCGATTCAGCTCATGGCGAGAATTTGGTTAGCCCGTTGGGCATTCTCATCGGAACTGTGTATGACTTTCATCTGCATTTCAAAACGACGCGCATTGGCAATCATGTTCACCATGCTTTCCACCGGATTGACATTACTGCCCTCCAGTACACCCGGCATGATTTTTACTTCCGTGCTGGCTGCCAGTTCATTGCCCTGCTGTTCCCGCGCCTGTGGCGTTAAATGAAACAGGCCATCATCGCCCCGCACCACTTGGCCCGCTTCCGGTTTAACGATTTTCAGCTTACCAATCTGCCCCAGCAGTGTCGGAGGATCGCTGGCAATCAAGGCAGAAATGGCACCATCTGCCGCAATAGTAAGTTCAGCCTGTGGCGGAACATCGATCGGCCCGTTTTCGCCCATCAACATACGCCCCTGCACCATCAATTGCCCTTCTGGTGACATCTGGATACCACCGTTGCGGGTATAAGCTTCTGTCCCATCGTCGAGTTGGACAGCCAGAAAGCCACCTTGTCCGACAGCCACGTCCAACGGGCGGGAAGTATAATTCATGGGCCCCTGACGGCTATCCATGCCGGGGGTGGAAGCAACGGTCAATGTGCGGGTCGGCAGAGTTTCGCCTTCAATGGGCACAGAACGCAGTGCGGCAAGCTGGGCTTTGAAACCCGGTGTCGAAGCATTGGCCAGATTGTTGGCTGTGACGGCCTGATGTTCCAGCGTTTGGCGCGCAGCACCCATCGCGGTATAAATGACGTGATCCATAAAACTATCCGCCTGAGCTTATTAACGCATGCTAACCAGTGTTTGTAGGATCTGATCCTGTGTCTTGATGGTCTGAGCGTTGGATTGATAGTTACGCTGGGCGACGATCATATTGACCAGCTCCTGGCTCATGTCCACGTTTGACGCTTCCAGTGCACCACTGATCAGCTTACCAAAGTTACCTGATCCCGCAGTTCCTACTATTGGGCTACCGGATGCACCTGTTTCTACCCAAACGTTATCACCCTGTGCAGCCAAACCTTCCGGGTTAGAGAAGTTTGCCAGTACGACCTGACCTAACACCTGTGTTTGCTGGTTAGAATAGAGACCATGAATTTTGCCATCACTATCCACGCGGTAGTTAGTAAAACTCCCTGCGGCATAGCCATTCTGCTGCTGGTTGGAGATAGAATCCTGTGAAATGCTCTGCTGTTTGCTGTTGTTGAAATCTATGGTGATTGGAGCACCAATGGAACCATTTAACCCAGGCATATCGAAAGCAAATGCGTTGTTATTACCTATAATCTTGCCATTACCACTAAATAGAACGCTTTTACTTTCACCTTCTTTTTCGACTACTTTCTTATCATTCAGCTTTTGGTGATCTGAACCTGGCACAGAGGTATCTTGAGCATAAATATCCCACTCATTGTCGTTCGTTTTAACAAAGAACACATTGATATTGTGCTCATTACCCAGGCTATCGTATACCGAGAGACCAGAGCTATAGTTAAAGCTGTCTTTGTTTGATGGATTAAATGGGTTAATATCGACTTTCTTATTCATCGAATTCAGGTTAGCCGTCATCGTGACGTTCGTCGTCGCCTTGGCATCCAGCATATCCCTTGGAATCGAAATCGGCCCCGGTGCCGCACCCTTTTGAATTTCAGGCCCATTTGCCCCTTGTACCGCCGGATAACCGGTCAACTTCATGCCTTGCATGTTGATCAGGTTACGGTCTGAGTCCATGTTGAACTGACCATTACGGGAATAGAAAGTACTGCCGTTGGAATCCAGCATGCGGAAAAAACCGCCCTGAGTGATCGCCATGTCCAGCTGACGGCTTGTAGTGGTGGTTGAACCATCCTTAAAGTTCTTAACCATGCCAGAAACTTTCACCCCCAGCCCCACATCTGAACCGCTGAATACATCCGCAAAGGCGGCTGAACTGGATTTAAAGCCAAATGTCGCCGAGTTCGCGATATTATTACCGATAACGTCTAAGTTACTTGCTGCGGCATTCAAGCCACTGACCGCTTGTGAAAAAGCCATATGTCCTCCGTTTAACTAAAGAATCTGACGTACTTGGTCCATGGTTACCGTACCCGCCAGCCCTAAATCTAATTTAGTGCCATCCTCACCCCGTGTGACGCCGTTAACCTCAGCAGAGGTCAGCGGAAGTGTCACCAACGCCTGATCTTGATAGCTTGCGGAAACAGTGAAATTATAGGCACCGTTTATCACTTCCTTACCGTCTGCGTCTTTACCATCCCACTGAACTTTATGTACACCGACATTCACTTTTTCAGCCTCCACTTCCCTAACGACAACACCCTCTTTATCTCTAATGGTAATTTTGATGTTATCAGCGGGTCGGGTCAGTTCGAAACCGAATGGCGATGTGCTAATACCGTTTTCTTCACCGGAACCGACTAAAATCTTATCGCCAGGGATCATAACCGTTCGGCCAATCAGCATTGTTGTTTGCATCGCCTGATTGCCTTCCATCTGCCCAACCACAGCGCCCAGCGTTTTATTGAGCTTTTCAACACCCTGAACGGTGCTGATCTGCGCAAGCTGTGTCGTCAATTCATTGTTTTGCATTGGGTTGGTGGGATCTTGGTTCTTAAGTTGAGCAACCAATAAATTCAAGAAGTTATCTTTGATATCACCACTTTTTTGTGGTTGTTGTTTGTTCAGGGTGGCGAGTTCGCCTACCGTTGAATTATCTAATGAGTCATTGATTGAAGAGGTAACCGCCATAATGGAATTCCTGTTACTGACCCAGAGTCAACGTTTTCAACATGATGGATTTGGTGGTGTTAAGCACTTCAATGTTTGCCTGATAACTGCGGGAAGCAGAGATGGTATTGACCATTTCCCCGACGACATCCACATTTGGCATACGGACATAACCTTTTTCATCCGCCAGTGGATTGCCCGGCCGGTATTCAAGGCGGAAAGGAGTGGGATCATCCACAACTTCACTGACACGCACGCCACCGATCTCCTGCCCTGCCGGAGCCGCAACGCGGAAGACGACTTGTTTAGCACGGTAAGGCTCGCCATCAGGCCCTACAACGCTATCGGCATTCGCCATATTGCTGGCGCTGACGTTCAGTCGCTGGGACTGAGCAGAAAGTGCGGAGCTAGCAATATCAAAAATACTGAGTAAAGACATTTTTATTATCCTTGTGACTGTAGAACTGACATCATGCTTTTAAGCTGCGAATTCGTCATCGTAAGTTCAGCCTGATATTTCAGGCTGTTATCTGCGAAATGGCTGCGTTCTACATCCATGTCAACGGTATTCCCATCCATTGCCGTCTGGTAAGGCACCCGATAGAGCAGATCCATTTCCAAACGATTCTGAGACTGAGCGGGGATATGCCGATCGGAAGCCAGACGCAGCTTCATTCCATTTCCCGTCACACGACCCTCTGCCATTACTTGTTTCAGTTGAGCAGCAAAATCGATATCACGCGCCTGATAGCCGGGGGTATCCGCATTAGCGATATTTGCAGACAGAATTTCCTGCCGCTGGTTGCGGAGTGCCAGCGCTTCTTGTCGAAAATGAAAGGCAGCATCTAATTTATCGAGCATATTTCTCCCTCTGGTCTGTTATGCAGGGCAAGCCTTGTAACTCATTAAAGCCCATGTATTAAGCTCTAAGCAGCTAACAGAATAAACTCAGAAGAAAAAGCTGATTCGATGAATAGACACAAATTGAATTGCTATTTATCCCATTAACGAATAATCAACCGCGTTACACTATTAACATCCAACAGGTACTGAATATTTTTTGAAATCATGGTTCTCAAACAGGGTCAGGGTGGTGAAAATGCCTGCATTAAAATTTATCGGGTTTATTACCTTTTTCCTTAGCAGTTTTTTGCATAGTACTTTGGCATTAGCGGGCAATTTACCGCAATCAATCAATAATTATTTCACTCAGCTTCACCACAACGCGGATCAAAAAGTCACCGTGAAAATTAAAACGCCTGAGCAGCAATGGCCGGTATGTGAATTTCCTGAAATACAGCCGTCACTGAGCAACAGAAACTGGGGTAGTCTGTCCATTCCCGTCACCTGTGGCCAACAGCGCCGTTTTATTCAGGTATACGTCGGTGTTACAGGTTCCTATCTGATGTCTAACCGCGCAATTCAGCGTAATACTGTGCTGACAGAAAAAGATTTTCAGGTAAAAACAGGGGCTTTGGATAAGTTGCCAAATGACATAATCCGTAACAGAAAGGTCATACAAAATGGTATTGCCATTCGCAACATCCCTGCCGGACAATTCATCACTCGTAACATGATCCGACGCCCGTGGGCGATTCGCGCCGGACAAAATGTCGTCGTCATCGTAGATGGGCATCATTTTCAGGTACGCTACGAAGGGAAAGCAATTAACAACGCCGCAAGTTTTGATAATATCCGTGTCCGCCTGGCTTCTGGACAGGTGATTACCGGAGAAACTCAGGAAAATGGCAGTGTAAAAATGATGTTATAAATGGCTAAAGTTTTATTCTTTCAAGCCGATATAACCAACAGACCATGATTTACAGGCATGCCAGCGGTATATCGCCTGCTACCTAAGACAAATTAATGCCTGATTAAAGGATTACAATTATGAGTATTGAATGCACTCAACCTCTACTGGCTATTGCTGCTGTGCAGCAGCGCAATGCCAATGAAGGTGCCCAGAGCACTCGCAGAACTGTGGCTGTCGCAGAAAAAAGCGCCGATACGCAAGTTAAGCTGAGCGAGGCGCAGAAAAAGCTCGTTCAGCCAAGTAGCCAAGATATTAATATCCAGAAAGTACAACAATTGAAAGAAGCCATTGCGAAAGGAACGCTGACCATGGACAGCGGTAAAATCGCTGATGCTTTGTTCAGAGAAGCCCTTGAAAACATGGAATATGATAAATAAACCATCAAAATCATAAAGAGCCATAAATGGAAGAAATTCAACTCTTGCTTGAGCAGCAAAACGTACACTTAAATTCGCTTTCGAACACTATGGCAGAAGAACAACGCATATTGAGCGAAGGCTTTATTGAAGCGAATCATTTACATCGAGTCACCGAACAAAAGACATTCTTTCTCTCGGCACTCGATCATGCTGAACGAAGACGCCAGCAATTAAATGAAACGCTGAAAGTGAGCGCACCCTATTCTAGTCATGAAATACTGGCGATATTATGGGATCAAATCAGCCAAACTGTTGAACGTATCCGTGATCTCAATGTACATAATGGGTTTTTACTGGATCAGCATATTGAGTTGAACAGCCAGGCGATTGCTTTCTTGAAAAGTCACCACAGCCCTTCTCTTTATGGTGCTGATGGGCAAGCCCATCACAACACAGCACTGTCTGGTCACAAGATCAGTGTTTGATTTTGAGTGGTGCGACTTTAAGTCGTCATATGTACAGACCTCTTTATTTATCAGTGAAATAAAGGGTCTGTTTTAGCTGCTAACGTCCCCAGCCATCATTTTTCTCTGTTCAGATAATCACCTATCGATTCCAGACTTTCACTCTTCATCACTCATAACTCATTGTGAATGTCGCTGTTGCATTGGCAACCCCTGCTCTAACGTCACCATACCGATAGTAACGTGCTTTTAAAGGTATGTTTACAGGCCCGCCCATTCCTGTGGTTGTATAGTATTTTTTTTCACCGAGGTGAATGGGTCTATTCGTTTTACCATCTAAAATCTGCACACCAACACCATCCCTGGCTCTCTCATTAAGCCCACGTTTAAGCTCGATAATACCTTGCATCAGATTATAAGCCCCTTGACGACCTGCCTCTAAGGTCATAAAAACGTTGGCTTTGGGTTCACAGGTCAAAGGTATATTAAATAGTGTTTCCGCTGCCGTTGAACCCACATAAGGTAATTGCATTGTCGTTATCCGGCCTAATGTTACAGGAATTGTGCTGTTATCGACGGAACAGGTTGGAGCGTTAATCGTTATCATACCCGTGGTGAATCGGAATTCTTGAGTCACACTGGGTATTCTGGATCCGCGCGGTGCTACAATAGCTGCGGCTACTGACTGGGAATAACGACCCGGCTTTATCGGGCCAATTTTGTAAAATTCGAGTCTGAGTGCGGCATTCAGGTTGATAGTGCTATCAGACCTTATCTCAGTGGTATATAGCTCTCTGGCATTCCCGCCCCAAAAACGATCCGCGGTTGTTGTTACCGGTTTCTCATCGTGCGTATCATCCACGCCAATGACGACATATCCAATACCACTGTCACCCAGTTTGAAAATTTTACGGGAGATGGAAGTCATCCCCGAATCGTCCCCATAGGCTTTTATGCCGACTGTTATGTGAGTGGCTCTTATCGGCATATTTGTGCAAGTTATCGCCATACTTGCCCGAGACTGGGAATTTAAGCTACGGTATATTTCATCCCTCGATATATGTTGCGGAATGGACACCGCAACAGTCGATATGATTCCACTGCCCCCGGAACAATCGGCATAAACCTTACCGGAGGAAAAAAACACCGAGGCTAACAATAACCACGGATAAACGAATACCTTCATCAATCATTCCTTATATCGAGTCTATAAATTATTGTGGTGCCGTCATGCTTAAAGCAGAAATAGGATGACTTCCCGTCATAACTGACAATCTGCCTTCATCGAAATCACCGCCGCTTCACTTTTTGGCAAAATAAAACGCGCTTTACACTGTTCAAACTGACCATTACCCCATTGAACAGATAACTGCCCCCGCTCCGGCACACCACCGAAATAAATTTCTCCTCCATTGCCAACAATGCTCTGATTTTCAGTAAGAAAGCTGATTGTATTTTCTTCATTCAGGGTAGCTATTGCGCCAAAAGGAATCGGTTTATCCAGATGGGTCAGAGTAAACAGCACTCGGTGGCCGATCCGTGTTCGGAAATCAGCCACGACCATCGCTCCCTGTGTCGGAATGACAGTCTGGATATTGGACTCAATTTCCACGCCATCGCCAAAAGAATCCGGTGACAAAGCAATACGGTTATGGTGATAAGGACTGACATAGGGCAATACTGCATGGCCTCGTCCATCCGTTTCAACCCCGTTATAGCCGTTAACCTTAACCCCTGCTGCTCCGGGAGTTTTGACCAAGACAATCGTCTCACCCAATGATTGAGACAAAGTTATGCCATGACGATGAGCGACCAATCCCCCCCTGAGTCCGTAGTTAATCTGCTGCGAGCTATTGTTATAGTTATATCCACCGGACAGCTCCCCATAACGGGCTTTATAGTTGAGATTAATATTCCCACTGGAATTCTGACCGTTATTACCGTAACGCTGCTGTAGAGAGTAACCCAGAACATTGCCATCCAGAGCCGTACCACTCAGTCCAGCTGATTGGTTCATATCTCCTTGGCGATTATGATTGAGACTATAGGTAGCCCAACTGTTCGGCAGCCAGCGGTCGAGCGGAACCTGTATATTGAATGCCAGTTGGTTATCGGCTGTTGAGTTACCTGAACTCATATTTTGGGTGTAGTTCAGGGTATAATTGATATCGGCATAATTCACACTGTACCCGACATTTAAACTCCGGGTCGTACTACGGCTTCCCCAATCATCCTGCAAATAGCCGGAAACATAGATGCTGCCATAATCCGACAAGTTTTGACTCAGATTAAGCTGAAATTTATGTTTACGTTGATATGACAGCTCATCATGTGCAGCCCGGTTATTAACGTCCTGAAAATCATAAAAGTGTGGTGAAGAGTAATGGTAACTGGTCAGCGACAAGCGAGTCCCCGTCTGCTCGAAGTCTTTGGTATACTGCGACCGGTAAACCCGGCCGTGTTGTTGACCTTCATTGATAATATCAGCCTGTGACCGCGTGATATCAAAAGACAAAGAACCCCAACGGCCAAGACTGTATCCGACACCAACGACATAGGCCTGATAGTTCGGAGACAATAACGTACCGCCATACACAGTTGTGGCATGTGGCAGGCCATAATAAACTTCACTCTGCATAAAGAGCGGCTGCCGAATCTGTTCGTGCGAAGTGCGGTATTCTCCCGCCGTCAGACTGTATTTGAACCCACCTTCCCGTAACATAATAGGAACCGACGAAAAGGGCTGAACAAAGTGCCGTTCACGGCCGTCCGCTTCCTGAATAGTCACATTCAGGTCTCCTCCTGAGGAGGCAGGATAAAGGTCATCAATCACGAAAGCCCCGGGCGGAACATAAGCCTGATAAATCATGAATCCGTTCTGACGAATGGTAACCTGTGCATTGCTTTCCGCTATTCCCCGCACTATCGGGGCGAATCCCCGCTGACTGTCCGGTAACATATTATCATCAGACATCAGGGTAATACCGCGGAAAGCAAATCCGCTAAACAGCTCTCCACGTGTATTGGTTTCACCTATCACCAACTGGCTTTTTAGCAGATGAACATCACGTTGAAGATACGTGTTAAGGTTTTCCCAACGTGACTCACCGCTACTGACTCGGTGGTAAGTAGAATAATTCCGTAAGCGCCAGGCGTCCCAGTTTAATCCACTACGCAGATTCATATAGATACTGTTGGTTTTAGAGCCGCTCTTACTGCGAGTTTCAGCACCGTTAAAATCGTAATTCATCCATAGCGCCGATTCACCCTGTTGCCAAAGTGATGAATCAATCGCACCGCGCGCTTCAGCCGTCATCGCCGCCTGAGGAATACTGATAATTAGCGTTTGTTGACCAAGCTGTAATGAGGTGCTGGCATAAGGGATAATGTCAGCCAGGTCAGTGACCTGCATTTTTGAGTTCAAGACCGGGAAAGCCGCAACATTGACTCCCCAGTCGGCCAGTTGTTGAACCGATAAGTCGGGTTGAAGTTTTCTCCCGGCGCCCAGCACAAACTGGATATCCTGTGCACCTTTATTCTGGCCATTAACACGGATATCAACATGGTATGTCCCCGGTGCACTACCCCCTTTCTCTGCAAAATAGCTCAAATCAGGCGGCGGCGCAGACGGGTCATGAATTTCCAGAGCATCGAGATCAAAATAGTCACTGGCATACCCAGCGACAGGCAGGAACCCGGCCAACAGCAGCAATATTAACTGCGCACGGATAGAAGGAGTAATCAAACTCATAACATAAAATATCTTCTGAATTATCGGTTATTACGAGGATGATAATGTTTGATGCTGTGGCTCAGTGGTGCCGCCAAAATCATTGATAGCCCACCAAGTCACGGTATTACCGGAACCTGCGGGTAAAGGCCATTGACGGCGGCTGAACGGGGCGACCATACCGGCTTCCGGTACTGGATTATTCCCGACCGTAATGTTGTGGAAAGAGATATGAAAAGGGGTTGGATTCTGCACCACTAATTGCCCATTCTGGCGGGAAAAAGTCAATTTTTGATAGGCATTATCCGCCAGTTGTTCTGTCAGTCCGGCTGGCCGATAAAAGAGCTTTATCCGGTTTTTCACCGATATCAGCAGGCGGTTTGCATCGTTTTTTTCCACCGCAGGAATCGCTTTAACGTTCAACCAGAAGACAGATTCACGATCCCGAGGCAAAGAGTCATCTGTCAGGATAATTCGCAGACGGTTTTCTTGCTCGCCATCCAGACGGAATAAGGGTGGTGTCACTAAAAATGGCGCTTTGCGATCAGATAGTTCGGTCGTTGTTGTAAAGGTATCTACCCAAGACTGAATAAGGTAAACATGCTCCTTACTGTCGTTGATTACGGAAATAGTCGCTTCACGTTGAGATGCTTCATAGATCACCCGGGTACTACTGAGCGCTATTCCGGCATGGACGGGTGCGGCAAAGACAACCGGCAGGGACAATAGCAACCCGAACAAAAAACGTTTTAACATAACAATATCCCTACACAAACTAAAAATGAGAGACATCCCCACCGAATACGGTGGAGATATCACAAAAGCAATAAAAAAACAGTAAATGGGGAATGTAAGGAATTACTCGTAGTCTAGTGTAAAGTCCGTAGAAGCTTTCACTGTACCGGGCGTGACAGTTGCTTCTGTAGCCACATATTTAGCCTTAAATTCAAGTGTAGTTGCGGGTGAAACTACCGGAATCCCTTTGCTAAGCGCCCCCATATTAATTGGCGTACTACCATCTTTCTCATAAATACCAATGCCAACACCCTTCGCTCCACCACTCTCAGAGTTAATTCTCAGCAGATTGCCATCGATACTATCTTTAACACCGCCAAACTTCACCTGCACATTAGCCGAACCACCCACTATCCCGCAGTTCTCCAGACCAATTCTAAAGAGAGTTTCTCCCCCGGTTGTACCTTTTCCTGCAAGGGCAGTCGCGCCTACTTCAGGTAAATTGACACTATTATCCGTTAAGGCACTGACAGTACATGTCGCCTTAGTAATCCTACCGTTAAAGTTAATTGTGCCATCAGCAGCGAATGCCGGTGCAGCCATAGATCCAGAAATAACTGCTGCGATAAATAATTTTAATAATTTCATTTTTATTCCTTTAATTACAAACATAAAAATTCCCTCGAGCGAAATAAAAATACCTATTTTCGGTTAAGAAAATTCAATAAATTTTAATAAATGATAATTGTGTTTTTAAGAACAAAACTAAGGGTATGTTCCTGCTAATAAAGAATGATATTCCTTACTAGAGTCTATTAATACACAAGAGGCTCTTCAATAGTGCACATGATGCCGAAAAGCGTAATATTGGACTACTCAAAATAGGTAGAAATATATCAGCAACCTTTCAGATAACCGTATAGATGCCCAGCTTGGTTATACTGTTTTACACGTTGCAAATATATATTCCCAAGATTCAAGGCAACTTACCTTAAAAACTAATGAGAGCTGCTTTTATACGCACAAACAATTTTTGTAATCCTCTAAACATCTGGTCAGGAATCCTGAGCTTGACCTGATGACTTATGCCTATTACGTATAAATGATGTGTCAATTGGTGAGGTGGTTAAAATAACTCTATCCATATGTTTTATAAAAAATAATCAACCTTAAACAACTATCCATGTCGGGTTTCCATACCTATAACATCTCGCATATTTGATTAACGGCATTAGTTTTAACACGCCTTAATTAAAAAATTCCACTTTAGTGGCTGGAGAAAGATACACCAACTCATTTTGTTATTAAAATTGTTATTAACGATCAATTAATTATAATTGATAGGAATTTCCTATTGATATTAATTAATTGATCGCTGGAGCTAATCTTCGGATTCTTGGTTAATAAATTAATTATTTGTATAAAATGAGGCTATTTTCAGCAAAACTTATTGTTTACGTACAAATTCTATCCGTTGGAATTACATACAAATAACTTCGTTCGTGGCAGCTATGAAGTGCGGTGCCATAAAATGGATAGCATATAAATATAATTTTTTAAATCATCACTCATTAACCATATAAAAGCAGACAGGATAAGATAAATTAACATTAAAAAAATTCATTGTGAAAATTTGAAAGTAAATCTGTTAAAAGATATCGCTGAGTTCGTTAATGAATCTATTTTAGGGGGAGTATAAAAAAGGCAATTAAAAACATCATCTGTTTTAGTTTATTATTTTCTTTTATCTACGCAGAAACGGAATAAAAGCATTGCCACCCAGATATTAAAGTATCACACCATTCCATTTATTTACCTGTATTTTCGAAGTGTCTGATGTTTTCTCTCGGTTAAGTTTTTTCGTCAGTTTTTTTACTGCAAATGCGGCTTCAGATAAAAACGCGGAAAGTTCCCATGCTCTTGCCAGTCAATAAATTCTCCGTCCCTTTAATCCAGCTATTTTGTTCAAAAACTTCATCCGCAGACATGCGCTCTCATTATCCGTTTTAGCATATAAATTCTTTTTTCAAGCCCCTTATCTGCATCAATCGTTTGAGCACTTCTATCAATATTTATCATCAGAAAAATGATCCCCATATCAAAAATCGTAAATTAGAAGATTTCATAGTAATTAATAACTTCAATTTAGGAACACTAATAATAATTGATATAAATATTATAATAAAAAAACAACATAAAATTATAAATAACGGTTTTTTGTGACTTATCTCGAAAATAAAAACCATTTAAAAATAAATACTAGACACTGATAAATATTTCTGATAATAATAAATCCATCTTATTAAAAATAATAAAAAATTAAATAGAGAATTTATTTTATTTAACTTTAACATAAAATAAGATTAAATCTTCTTACTTTACACAATACGATTCATCGTGAACTTACGCCATTTTCATCTGTTAAAATAAAGCTAAAATTATACAACAAATAATATTATTAAATGGAATATAAGGAACCACTTTATGAAAAATGAAAGAAGACATTTTCTGAAACAGGCTAGTGTTACTGGTGCAATATTTTCATTATTACCTCTGCTTCCAGCAGGAGCCTTCGCCTCTTCACCTAGTCAACCAGAAAAAGGAGATGGTATTGGCATCGGTGTTTGCGAGTTGACTCCAGAGGAAATGTCAGGCCCATATTTTATAAATAACAAACTGCTGAGAAGGAATATCACAGAGGATGAACAAGGAATACCTTTGTTATTGACAATGAAAATCATTGATTCTGTAACCTGTAAACCTTTAGATGATATCCTTATTGATATATGGCATTGTAATTCAATGGGGAAATATTCAGGTTGGAAATATATTAATCCAGACCTCGAGGCTCCATCTAGTGATATCGGGACGATTTCAAGAACGGATGAAAGCATATTTCTTCGTGGGGCACAAAGAACAGATAAAGAAGGCATAGTCAGATTCACCACAATTTTCCCTGGATTTTATGCTGGAAGAGCTATACATATCCATTTATCAGCAAGGAGTGCGAATGTACAAAAAAGACAGGAAGATAAATTCTACTTTGTAGGCCAACTCTATTTCCCTGAGAATATTTCTAAAGAAGTCATGATTAATGATATGTATTCTCCAAGAGATATTAATAGGCTTAAAAATGAAGATGACTCTATTTTTTCCGGAGTTAAAAATAGAGCTGCAATTTTGACGGTAAAAAAAATAGGTGATAATCCTTTGGATGGATTACATGGAAAAATAGTTTTATCTATTAATAAAGACCATGTGTCAAAGAAAATAACCCCTAAAGACTTAGCTAAATACACTGTGTAAGTGAATCTAATTTAGAAAAAACCCCTCCATAACCGAGAGTTGCAACAAGATGAAAATATATGCTAAGCGGTATAAAAAAAAGACTTTGTACTCTACGAATAGTAAAAATTCGATATCTGGAACCGCTTTTTAGGCCGAAAAACAGAGTCTCATATATTAGCTCAGCCCTGATCTGATAAGATGGACGTCCCACATAGCGTCAATCTCATCAGATTACATCGGGCTTAAGCACCTGACTAAAAAGAAAAGAAACTAAATTGCCATATTTAATGACACTGTCAGTAATGGTATCGGAAAAATCCTGACATACCTCACCGTTTGTGTGAGGTTTGTCATCATGCTATTAATGTTTATCTTGCTCCACCAATCGTTGCCGTCATTCTGATCTGACGGTTATCGGTGATTTCAAGGTTAGACAACACAACCAATCTCGGCAATATGCGGCGCAGGAAACGAGACAGCAGCGGACGCAGTGCATGATTGACCAACAGTACAGGCGGTGCACCCAACATTTCCTGACGCTCCAGCGCTTCTGCCGCCTGCCGTTCGAGGCTTTCGGCCAAACCAGGCTCCAGCCCTCCGCCGCTTTGCAATGCCTGAAGTAACAGGCGTTCAAGGCCTGCATCCAACCCAATAACTTTGATTTCATCCGCCCCGGGGAACCATTGCTGGGCAATGGCTCTGCCAAGCGCAATTCGAATCGTGGCGGTTAATTCATAAGGATCAGCTTGTGTTGGCGCATGCTCAGCCAGTGTTTCGATAATGGTACGCATATCCCTGATCGGCACCTGCTCTGCCAACAAGTTCTGCAATACTTTGTGCAAGGTGGTCAAACTCACCACGTCAGGTATGAAATCTTCCGTCAGTTTCGGCATTTCCTGGCTGACACGCTCAAACAGTTGCTGTGCTTCCTGTCTTCCAAACAGTTCGCTGGAATGTTGAGATAGCAGGTGGTTCAGGTGAGTCGCAACAACGGTACTGGCCGCAACAACGGTATAACCCTGTACCTGCGCCTGTTCTCGCAGGGAATCATCAATCCAGACCGCAGACAGACCAAAAGCAGGATCTTGCGTCAAATCTCCCTGTAACTCGCCAACTGCGCCACCAGGGTTAATTGCCAGCCAGCGTCCTGGGTGAGCTTCACCACGGCCAATTTCGACCCCTTTCATCAAAATACGGTAGCTGGCAGGCGCCAACTCCAGGTTATCGCAAATATGCACCACCGGTGGCAAATAGCCCACTTCTTGCGCAAATTTTTTGCGGATGCCACTGATACGCCCAAGTAGTTCACCATTCTGGCGGAAATCTACCATTGGGATCAAACGATAGCCCACTTCCATGCCCAGTGGATCTTCCAGTTGTACGTCAGACCATGAGGCTTCTGCGGTTTGTTGCTGTTCCTCTACGGCTTTCATCTCTTCGTGCTGTGCCGCAAGCGGATTTTTATCTTTGCGCAGCAGGAAGTATCCTAAACCCGCCAATGCCGCCGTGAATAATAGAAAAACTAAATTAGGCATTCCCGGCACCAGACCAAGCAAGCCCAGTACTCCTGCACTCAACATCAACACCCGTGGGTTATTGAAAAGCTGAGTCACCATTTGCTGACCGACATCTTCATCGGTCGCCACTCGGGTCACAATCACACCCGCCGCCGTGGAAATAATCAGAGCGGGCAACTGAGCTACCAACCCGTCACCGATAGTCAGCAGGGTATAAGCTTCCGCTGCATCTCCCAGATTCATATTATGCTGGGCAACACCGACAATCAGTCCACCGATAATGTTAATCACCAGAATCATCAATCCGGCAATGGCATCTCCGCGCACGAATTTACTCGCACCATCCATTGAGCCGTAAAAGTCTGCTTCCTGTGTCACTTCGGCGCGGCGTTTTTTGGCGTCATCTTCACCAATCAAGCCAGCGTTTAAATCAGCGTCAATCGCCATCTGTTTACCGGGCATGCCATCCAGCACAAAACGCGCACCGACTTCCGCAATACGCCCCGCACCTTTGGTAATGACCATAAAGTTAATCAGGATCAGGATAACGAAAACCACGATACCAATCGCGAAATTACCACCAACCAAAAAGTGTCCGAAAGCTTCCACCACTTGTCCCGCTGCCGCTGAACCCGTATGGCCTTCCATCAGAATGATACGTGTAGATGCAACGTTCAGTGACAGGCGCAGTAATGTTGAGAACAGCAGAATAGTCGGAAATGCGGCAAAATCCAGTGTCCGACGGGTAAACATCGCTACCAGCAAGACCATGATGGAAAGTGCAATATTAAAAGTGAATAGCAGATCAAGCAGGAATGGTGGTAACGGCAGCACCATCATTGACAAAATCATGAGGATCAGTACAGGCCCCGCAAGCATTTGCCACTGGGAGCCTTTTATATTCCCCGGTAAACGAAGTAATGAGGCCAGATTAGCCATGACGATTATTTTCTCCAGCAAAATCCAGTGCAGATGGCACCGGCAGATTTTCAGGTGTTTTCGGTTTCAGGCCACCTTCTCGTTTCCAACGTTTCAATTGGTAAACCCAGGCAAGCACTTCAGCGACGGCAGCATAAAGCGTCGCAGGAATAAAGCCCCCCACTTCGGCATGACGAAATAACGCCCTTGCCAGTGGTGGCGCTTCCAATAACGGAATTCGGTTTTCTGCACCAATCTCTTTGATGCGTAAGGCAATAAGCCCCGCCCCTTTTGCCAATACTTTTGGGGCACCCATTTTTTTGCTGTCATACTGCAAGGCAACAGCATAATGGGTCGGGTTGGTCACAATAACATCAGCCTTCGGCACATCGCTCATCATACGCTTACGCGCAGCCGCCCGTTGTTGTTGACGAATGCGAGCCTTTACATGTGGGTCACCTTCTTGCTCCTTGAATTCATCCTTGATCTCCTGACGGGTCATTCTCAGCTTTTTCAAGTGGCTGCGGATTTGATAGAGCACATCAAACGCCACCATCGGTATCAACATAAATAAGACAATGTAGCCAGCAAAGATCAGCATCATCATGGCATCACTCAACGCCATCAGCGGGGGCTGGGCAGTCAAGTTCAACATAGCCGGCCAATTCAGCCAGATAAACAGGGCAGTTCCACCACCGACCAGCGAGGCTTTCAATATGGCCTTGAACAATTCTGCCAGTGCGTTCATGGAGAAGATCTTCTTCAATCCAGAGATCGGGCTCAGCTTAGCCAAATCAAATTTGATAGATTTTGAACTGAATATCAGCCCCCCCATCAATGTCGGTGCACTGAGGGCAACCAGAACCAGACCAACGAATACTGGCAGCAATGCCCATACTGCCTGTTTCAATAAGCGACCGACCTGCTGAATCATCTGCTTATCGTTGCTGACCATATTATGGTCAAAGTTAAACCCTTCAAAAACCATCAGTGAAAGTTCATGAGTGATCGAATTTCCGCTCATCCAGAGCAGGCTTACCCCTCCCACCAGCATCAGGATAGAAGTCAGTTCCTTTGAACGCGCAATCTGCCCGTCTTTGCGGGCTTTTTCCCGTTTATGGGGCGTGGGTTCTTCGGTTTTTTCGAGATCGCTATCTTCAGCCACGACTTTCCTTGGTGAGCGTTCGTTATTGCATGCAGAAAAATTGCTTTTGGGAAAGAGCAAATAAAATTGTGTTAAGCATGACAAAAACCAAGAAATTCAATGGCGGGAATACTGCAAAGTTTGCAGAGGTATTTGGGGGATCACACGATGCCGGAGCTTGGGAGGCTCCGGCATCGTGTGATTGGTGTTACTTATCACTGATAATATAGGTGATATTAATCTGTTTTGGCTGCTGTTTTAACTTCGATGCTATCGGCGTTAACGTCACGGATATGGTCTCTGGTCAAGCGATACACGATAGGGCTTAGCAGCGCAAGAGCTATCAGGTTGGGGATCGCCATCATGGCATTGAGTGTATCCGCCAGCAACCAGACAAAGTTCAGCGACTGAGTGGCACCAATCGGCAGTGCTATGATCCAGGCAATACGGAAAGGCACAATGGCTTTTGGCCCCAGTAAGTATTGGATACATTTTTCACCGTAGAAGCTCCATCCCAAGATGGTAGTAAAGGCGAAAATAGCCAGAGCAACAGCAACAATGTAATTACCTCCCGGAATCACCGTAGAGAATGAGGAGGCTGTCAGCGTTGCCCCTGTTTCCCCTGTCAACCAACCGCCAGTGATAACGATGGTCAGCCCGGTGACGGAACAGACGATGATGGTGTCAATAAATGTCCCCAGCATAGCAATCAAACCCTGACGGATGGGATTTTGGGTTTTTGCCGCAGCATGGGCTATCGGAGCACTACCCAAACCAGCTTCATTGGAGAATACACCACGGGCAACACCAAAACGGATCGCCGCCCAGACTGCTGCACCGGCAAACCCACCTTGTGCTGCAACGGGAGTGAATGCAGATTTAATGATCAAGACAAAGGCTTCTGGGATGGCGGTGATATTGAGTGCCAGTACGATGATGCCGGCACCAAAATAGCCGACAGTCATGACGGGAACCAACTTGCCGGCCACATCAGAAATGCGTTTGATACCACCAATCAGTACCGCTCCGACCAAAATCACCAGAATGCCCGCAGTCGCAGTTTTTTCAATACCAAAGTTGCTTTGCAGTACATCAGCCACGGAGTTGGCCTGTACGGTATTACCAATGCCAAAACCGGCTATGCTGCCAAAGAAAGCGAACAGTGTTCCCAACCAAATCCATTTTTTCCCCAAGCCATTTTTGATGTAATACATGGGGCCGCCAACGTAGTTGCCATTTTTATCTGTTTCACGAAAGCGTACCGCCAACACGGCTTCAGAATATTTAGTTGCCATACCCAATAATGCCGTCATCCACATCCAAAACAATGCTCCCGGCCCGCCCATTACGACAGCCGTCGCCACACCGGCAATATTTCCTGTTCCTATTGTTGCAGACAATGCAGTCATCAAGGCATTGAAAGGAGAGATCTGACCTTCACCACGCTGTTCATTTTTCTGAAAAAGTAACTTAAACCCCGTTCCCAATTTTCGGATCGGTAAGAAGGACAGGCGGATTTGCATAAAAATGCCAATGCCCAGAATACCAACCAGCATAGGTATTCCCCATACTATCCCGTTTATCGCATTTAACCATTGTGTAATCAGTTCCATATACACTCCCATAATCTTGCATAACAAATTGGCAACAAAATTGTTTCAATTAAATAAAGAGCATTTTGGGAAAATAAGCGAGGACAATTGGTTATCATTGGTAAGAAAAAATTGATCCTGTGAGTTAAGTCACTCGCTCTGGTAACGATGTATTGATCTTCCGGATACAATTACCTATCCATCACTAACTCAAATGCCAAACCTGGATCAACCAACTTTTATCTCGCAATCAAGAAAATTAATAGTTTTTTATATAAAAAAATAGGTATTATTTGCATAATAAATGGTTTTGGGGGTATTGAAGGATTATCAGTGGCAAGAGTCGGTTATATCAGAGTGTCAACAAATGACCAAAATAGTGATTTGCAAAAAAATGCGCTGGTCAATATTGACTGCGAGCGCATTTTTGAAGACAAAATCAGTGGAAAAACCGCCAATCGTCCGGGGCTGAAACGCGCTTTAAAGTATCTGCAATCCGGTGATACGCTGGTGGTCTGGAAATTGGATCGTCTGGGACGCAGTGTAAAAAATCTGGTGACGTTGATTTCAGAGCTGCATGACCGCGGAATTCATTTTCAGAGCCTGACCGACAGCATTGATACCAGTACCGCGATGGGACGTTTTTTCTTTCATGTGATGAGCGCATTGGCGGAAATGGAGCGAGAGTTGATTGTTGAAAGAACCAATGCAGGGTTAGCCGCAGCGCGGGAACAAGGGCGCATTGGTGGGCGGCCGGTGATATTTACCGAAGAAGATCGGCAGCAGGCCGCCAGATTGCTGGATAAGGGGCATACCAGAAAACAACTTTCCCTTATTTATCATGTTTCTCTGTCAACAATTTATAAATATTTGCCTGTGGGATTATGAAGGCTTATCGGGAATTAACCAAAACGAAACTGCAGTTAGCCACCTTGCTGACCGATACTGGCGATTTACCGACCACTGGCACTCGCATCATTGACGTTAAAAGAAGTCTGAACCTTCCCCGCATATATAACAGGGAAGGTTGAGCGAGTTGCTAAGATGTTAAACGTGCTGCCGTGTCATTTTCATCTTCATTGACTACAAACCACGGCATAAACCTGTTTTCACGCCAAAAGCCTTTCGCGGTTTTTACCTGATATTCACGCCCCAGAGGATCGTAAAAATGGGTATCGGCGTACAGATCATCCCGTGCGCTGTCATCACTGACATAGCGCCAATCATTGAGATAATAAGGCAGGTAAGCTCTGATCGTCTGCCCTTTACCATCGTATTCTGTGCGACCAGATACTGCCCAGCGCGTTGTGGTATCAGCAACAACGGGTTTACCGGTACTATCAACAACCAAAGAGCCATCTTCTGCACGCTGCCATGCCTTTCCTGCTTCATGACGCTGCGCGCTTTGCAGTACACGACCAAAACCATCACTCAATGCTATTGACTGCCGAAGTTGCTGCTGAGAATCACTGTCATAACGATCTGTCGTGATCGTCATGGCATGGGGAGGTTGTCGTGGAGTCTGAGCCAAGATTTGCTGTAATGTCACGGCTGCCATTGAAGACGTTGTCTGACGGTTGAGCCAACGACGGCAGGCCAGTTCACAGAGCAAACCATCTTCCGTCACTACACCCGCCCTGTATAATACGTTCCACAAGGTTTCCCCCTCTTTTAGCCGGCCAGTCAGAGACTGTTGGGGCAGAAGCCGCATCCAGCTATCCGGCACATAAATGTTGCACTGTGAAACCGGGATCGCCGGTTGCAAAGCAAAGGCTTTTTCGACGGTATCTGGCACTGTGAACGGTTTATTTTCCGGCGTAGAGTAACCACTCATTTTGCCATTTTCTGTACCCCAGAAACGGCTGGAAGTCACCTGTCCCAATGCATTGAATGTCACAATATGCTGATTATCATTGATATCTGTCAATTGTGCCGGAAGCAGGAAGCGGTAATCGTACTTCGCTTGCGTGGTCATTCCCGCACCATCTTCGGTTTTTACCACCACACAATAGTGAGTATCCCAACTGAGTGTATATTTTCCGGTCAGCAAGCTCTTGCGCTGGGTGAGTGGCCGGTAGAACTGAGAAGCATCACCATACTCGGTATATCCCTGTCGAGCTACCCATACCTTTCCACTACTACCTGCCGCATCAGAAACCTGCGGTACGTACAGGTACCCACCCGCCAGCAACTGTTGCGTCAGTTCAGCAGAAGTCATCACGCCATCAAAGGCATGCAGCGCGTTGTCATCAAAAGCTGCGGTTTCTGTATAAGCCACCCGCACCTGACGTGTCGGTTTTTCTGCATCTCCACCCACGTAAGCTACTCGCTGCTGCCCTAAATAGCTAAACGTCTTGTCTTTACCTATCAGGCCGTCAACTTTCAGCAGGTCTTCCAATGTCAGCCCTGCCTTGGGAATATCACTTTGAGCGTCAGTTTGTGCATAATGATAAACTTCGCTGTATCGGGTATCCGTCAGACCCAGCACCCAATCATCCTGATGAGTCAGGTGGTAGTAGCTCTGCTGCTGTTTTGTCAGATATAACTGTTTTTGCTGGTCGTCATAGCTATCGGCGAACAGAGTATCCGGTAACGAATCCGGATAGGGGTTCTGTGTCGGTTTGTTACGCCGTGGGTAGGCGATATCCACTTTTGCCTGCGGAAAGCCATATTCATCCGCATTGAGCACGACCTGTTGTTTGCAACTCGGATCGACGACGATACGCTCATAGTGATAACTGCGGTTTTCGATGATCGATGCCCAAGACGACGGCGCGGCTTCGTCATTGCTGGGAATTAATCTGACCTGACAACGGGCTTCTGTGACGGTGTACGGAATTTTAGCGTTTTCTGTTTTGTCATCACCATAGACTTCACTGCGCAGTAATTGGCCTTTCATGGCGCGGTTAAGCCAATACGCTTCTGTTTCGGTCGGTTCTTTAATCGGGATATCCTGCCCCGCTTGCCCTGCATCCGCTTTTTCATAGCGAGTGAAGCGCGGTGTAAAGCCGGCAAATGCCTGATCGTCACCACGCCAGTATTCTGCCGGAAGTTGAGAATCCACTTCGGGCAGACCCGTGGAAAACCAGCTTATGCTACGGGAAGGATAGATATTTTCATCCGGCGTTTTCTCTGTGGTTCCCTTGGCAAATTCGTCGGTATCAATTTGCGTTACACGGCCAAATCCGCAGAATTCTCTTTCTCTGCCATCCCATGCACCGTGGGCATAACTCATGCCCTTAGTCAGCCGATTACCGGTAATTTCATCAAGAACCTCATTGCGCCACAACAAATGTATGGGAAAAGGAAGATAACTCGCTGCAAATTTCCCCGATTCTTCGATCTGACTTTTTTCATCCAGCCAGAATTGGGCGGAACTACGATAAAACAAAGTGGTTTCTGCACCAGAATTATTGTTGATGACATTGAGCAGCCAAGGTTTATTGTAAGTAAAATCATAACGCCAATGGCGCGGTGCCATATGAGGTACGGTCAGTACAATGCTGGCAGCGCCCAATCCTTGAATATCCGACACCTGTAACTGGCAGGTATTATCAAACATCACCCCTTTCGGCAAATCAAGTCGAACGGGTGCACTAAAACGGTTGCCGCTTTCGTTCAGATAAATTTCCAGATACTTGCTGTGTGCATAGATGATATCGGCGGTGCCGGAGCCATCGAGATCTGCCAGAAAAACTTGGTTAGCATTGAATATTCCACTCGGTTGGCTAAACCCCGGCAGCAGAATAGCTTCACCAAAACGGCCATGTCCTAGATTCGGCCAGCATTTAACGCTCTGAGCGGCAATTTCTACCAAATGCTGCTGTCCCGACCCTAACATATCAGAAAATGCGACCAGACTGCTGGCATCACCGCCGAATGTCGGCAAATTCACACCATCAGGTGGCATAACATTAATACCCGCTTTCCAGTTTCCCCGGTCGTTGGCATACAAACGCACACTTCTGGGACCAATCAGCGCTAAATCAGATAACCCGGCTCCCACCAGATCCGCCAGTTGTGCCTGTGGATGAAAATATTCTGTTGGCAGTGCAGAAATGGGAATAAAGTGTGTCCATTCGCCATTCGGCTGCATACTGTGCCGTCCCTGAATGCCTGCGCCAGTGATAACCCAATCCAGATGTCCATCACCGTCGATATCCATCAACGTTGCCCTGTCCTGCTGACTGGGGATCTTAGGTAAGGGTTTTACTGGGCTATAGGTTACCGCGTTAATATCTTCAACACTTTTCTGACGGATGGGGGCCTGATACCACCATGCCCCAGGCCGATCCTGATACAGGATGCCGGAAATACCTTCACCATAGAGATCGACGAGTTGGTAAGGCTGTTGGGCATTCAATCCAGCCAATTGAGGCATTTCCTGCCATTTTTGCGTGACTTTTGCCTCAAAGCGCTGATAGTCAAACTCCAGTGGCGGTAAAGCAATTAAGGTTGCGTCCGTTTCATACGCCATTTGCCGAATGGCAGTCAGGGTTGCCACGCTGTCGTTCAGGTCATAACTGAGAAGCAGACGGGCAACCAAGGCAGGAGTTTCTTCTCCGTCAATCTGTTCTCCTGTAAGAGATTTCAGGCGATGGAACATCAGAATTTGTTGGCACAGGCGGCGGGTTCGTACTTCAAAACCATATTCAAAGCGGGAGAAACGGTCTGGGCGTATTCTCCAGTTGTTTGAAGGTGCTTTGAAAGGAGGAACCGTGTTTATTTCCTGCGTTCGTTCACCATAATCAAATACCAAATGGAATAGCCATTCGTGATCAGCAGGTGGCGTATTCTTCAACACAAGCAGGCTGGATTCAGGTGTGATATTACCGTAGTTCACCTGAGCCAGATAACGCTGAGCACTGGCATTAGGGTGGGCATTTTTTTCGCTGTCATCACAACCGATATCGTCTTCTGCCCGATACTGGTAATAAATGTGTTCTCCCGTTGGTGTTACGGTCTCTTCCAATAGCCATTGGGCAATCTGTGACGTCTCTGCCGGATTAGCGATCTGAGCCTGCTCAGTTTTTCCGAAAATGTGAATTTGCCCATCAGGTGAATACATTAACCAAAAAGGCGTGGTTTCCACATCCGTTAGCGATTGCCAGTATTCAAGTTTGCTGAAATGCTGAATATTTCTGGGCTGATGACGCGTAACAGTATAAGTAACAGGCAGTTGCCCGCCTAATAGTTTATCGGTCTGACGTACATCGGGTTGCCCGCTCGGATTGACGGCAACTGCCATCACTTCTCCCATCGGACATAAAAAAGTATCTTCACCGTGATATTGCGGTACGCCATGTTGAGTACGACGGCTGATAGCCATGGTACTGGATTGCCAGCCAATACCAAATGGCCCGTTTCCTGCCCCACTACTGTAGTTCAGGGATAAATTCGGTGCGCTCCCCCGACCGGCAGAGATAGGCAAAGGCACAGAAAGCGAAGCCATCCCATCCGGCCCTGCATTACTGATGGCGTCACCCATACCACTGATCGCACCGCCCCCTTTGGGTAGAGACAGTTGTGTTACTGTCATGTCCTGTGAATCTTGTGTCATATCATCGTGCTCCTTCAGTCTCCTCCGTAGGGAGCCTGTTTGCAGTAAGTAAGCAATTATTTGCAAATGGTGTAGCAAACGTTAAACAGAAAACGATGCCGTTCAAACTGAGAAACATTGTTTTCTGTTTAACGTTCACATTGGGGAAACTCAGCACCAGTGCACTTGTATCTTTATCTTTCGGAATATTAATCCCTTCAAATGGCAGGTAACTGCGAATTGGTGCGGGATAATAAACGTGCGTCAAAAATCCTGTTTTCTTTTTCGGCTTTCTTGGCGGTTAGATACAGGTGATGATTCTCTCCCCAATTCAGTGTATCTTTGGCTTCTTTCCTGAATGCTGAGAATGACATTGACATAATATGAATCAATGTCATCGGTTTTTGGGGATTGTTCCTATTAAGCCTAAACAATATATTTTCTGTATTGTACATAAGGATACCTCTATACTCTTTGTAAAATAATTAAAAAAGTATTTTCATATCATGATGATTCCCAATAAAAGAGCATTAATATGGCTTATTTATCAATCATTTTATATAAGACGTCTAAAAACACCGCCATGAATTATAATCCTAAGAAAACGCACAAAATAATTATTAATTAAATAAATTATATAGAGTTTTATGCTATACATTTCAATAATCTTTAATACACTCTTCAAAAACAGTAACAATACTATTTAAATAGATCTTTAATTACAAATAATCACCTCGAAATTACACTATTTTCATGTTATATTTTTTATTACCCAAGAGATATTTAATGAAGTATTCCATTAATATTTACAATATATTTTATTGAATCAACATGATTTTACATTAATAAAAAATCATTTATTCATTTCATTAGCTGCAATGAATGAATTGCAATACATTAATAAAATAAGTAAGTTATATTTTTAAAAATATTTAACCGTATTTATACATTCTGTTAAACTTTCGATTTACGCGGCATAATCATTATTCATTTTTTATGTATGCTATTTTGATGAACTTCACACATTAGGTAACTATTCCCAATATCGCTACATTTTATTTATTCAATACATCCCTCCAGAAACTGAAAATACTTCAACAAACTACTTAATAAAACCTCTACTACCACCGACATGGCTGACTTTCCCTGCTTCACTTTGAAAAATGTTGGCAAATAACCTTCAATGAATACTAAAGGTATAGTAGCTAAGAGCAAAATCCCAAAAATCACCCGAAAAAGAGGGCTATTTTTCAAACAAAGAGCACTAACCGGCTCATCGCATGGTACGTGAACGGTAATCACATCCACACAGCACATCATTTCCACCAAGGTGTGCCGATGTGCCATGTGAAAAAACTCAATGAATTGATCAAACCACAACTGCAAGTGGTAGAAACCCCCTATTTCGCCTTCTGTACTATTCGTTATAAAGTCCCGTCATTCGTTATCAAAAACCTAAACTATCCAATAAATCATCAACCTGTGCTTGGTTGGCAATAACACCTGCTCCATTCTGATTAACCTGAGGGCCATTAAGAAGGCTGTCGTTTTCTTTTTTCGCTTTGGCCATCTGGTCAGAAGGCATATTTTCCATTAACACCATAACCAGTTGTTTTTCCAGCTCCTGAATAACTTCCATCATCCGTTTGATGACCTGCCCTGTCAGATCCTGAAAGTCTTGCGCCATCATGATCTCAAGCAATTGAGTATTGGTAAATGAGACATGTTCAGGTACAAGATTGAGATAATCTCTGGTATCTGTCACCAGTGAGCGAGCCTCTGTCAATTCCAGATTGTTCGGGTTTGCAAACCACTCATCCCAGCGCTGGGTTAAGGATTTCGCCGAAGATTCCAATTCATTCTGGTGGGGCTGTGCCTCTTCAACGCAATTCAGCACCCTTTCAGCCGCCTGTGCCGTCATCTGGACAACGTAATTCAATCGCTCCCTCGCATCAGGGATCGCCTCAGCCGCCTGAGCAATGGTTTGATCTAACCCCAGTTCACGCAGACTATCGCGCAGCATTCTCGTTAACTGCCCAATACGACTGATTATTTCACTGGTAGTAACTGCCTCATCTCTCGGCATGACTGGATTTTCACTCATTTTGTCTCCTTAGAGCCCTAATTTTTCAAATATTTTATTGAGTTTCTCTTCCAGGATCGCCGCAGTAAACGGTTTAACGACGTAACCACTGGCTCCGGCCTGTGCTGCTGCAATAATGTTTTCTTTCTTCGCCTCTGCCGTTACCATCAAGACAGGTAAGGCAGCCAGCTTTTCTTCACCGCGAATGATTTTCAGCAGTTCAAGACCATCAATATTGGGCATATTCCAGTCAGAAATAACAAAATCAAATTCAGCAGCACGAAGCTTAGCGAGTGCTTCAGCTCCATCCTGAGCTTCATCAACGTTGTTGAAGCCCAGTTCCTTCAATAAATTGCGTACAATGCGACGCATAGTTGCAAAATCATCGACGACCAGAAATCTCAGATCCTTACTTGCCATAAACACTCCTTGGAATTTCATTCATCCGGCAGCACAGTGCCGCAAAAGTTAACATCAAATAACAACAACTAAATACGAATCGATTGCCCTGCGCTGATTTTGGCCAGCATCGCTTTACTGATTTTTTGAATATCCATAATGTCATCAATAGCTCCCAGCTGGATCGCCGCTCGTGGCATACCAAAGACTACGCAGCTTGCTTCACTCTGTGCCAGCGTATAAGCACCTGCCTGTTTCATTTCCAGCAGGCCGGCAGCTCCATCACTACCCATTCCGGTCAAGATGACACCAACGGCATTGCGTCCCGCATGTTTGGCAACGGAGCGGAACAGCACATCAACGGAAGGACGATGACGATTGACCGGCGGAGCGCGGGTAGTCATGATTTGATAATTAGCTCCGCTACGACACAGTTCCATATGGTGATCCCCCGGTGCGATGTAAGCATGCCCCGGCAGAACCCGCTCACCATTCTCCGCCTCTTTAACGGTGATTTGGCTTAATTTATTGAGCCTTTCTGCAAATGAACGTGTAAAACCCGGCGGCATATGCTGAGTGATCAGTAACGCCGGGCTGGTGACAGGCAAAGGTTGCAACAGGTTTTTTATTGCCTCTGTTCCCCCTGTCGAAGCGCCGACTGCGATCAGTTTTTCGCTGGATAATAGTGGCTTGAAATTCAATGGGGTAGCAATCACAGGACTGGATGGCATGGTACTGATTTTTGCCTGCGCCGCAGCGCGGATTTTTTCGGCAATCAGCTCACTATAGGCCAGCATTCCTTCGCGAAGGCCCAGTTGCGGCTTGGTCACAAAATCGACCGCACCCAGCTCCAGTGCTTTCAATGTAATTTCTGATCCTTTCGCCGTCAGAGACGAAACCATCACAACCGGCATGGGACGCAAACGCATTAATTTTTCAAGAAAATCAATGCCATCCATGCGTGGCATCTCTACATCCAGTGTTAATACCTGAGGATTGTGTTTTTTTATTAAATCACGGGCAACAAACGGATCTGGCGCGCAGTCCACCACCTCCATATCCGGGTGGCTATTGATTATTTCCCGCATGATTTGGCGCATCAGCGCCGAATCATCCACACACAGTACAGTTATTTTATTCATGACCCCTTCCTGCCCGACGACCTACACCGTAAACGGTTTGTCCTTGCAAGTAGAACTCTCGGCTGATTTGAGTGACGTTTTCGGAATGCCCCGCAAAGAGCAAACCATCCGGTTTTAAGTAATTGGCAAAACGACGCAAAATTCTTTCCTGCGTCTTTTTGTCAAAATAAATCATGACATTGCGACAGAATATCGCATCAAACTTACCCTCGAGCGCCCAGTCAGAATCCAATAGATTCAAGTGCTGAAAGCTAACCAGTTCAGCCAGTGTGGGACGCACTCTGGCATATCCTTCAAAGGAACCAATGCCTTTGAAAAAATACTTTTTCTTTTGGCTATTACTCATGTGCTGTAATTCTTCCAGTCGATATACTCCCTGACGGGCTTTTTCCAGCACATGAGTATCAATATCGCTGCCAATGATTTTTATCCGATTTGTCCGATGCCCTAATGCATCACACAGGGTCATGGCGATAGAATACGGTTCCTCTCCCGTCGAAGCGGCTGCGCTCCAAACTCGATATGTGCCTGCATTTTTTCTGCTGGCATGCGCTGCCAAAATGGGAAAATGATGAGCTTCCCTGAAAAATGCCGTGAGATTGGTAGTCAATGCATTGATGAATAATTCCCATTCTTTGCTATGAATATTCTGTTCCAGAATCGACAGGTATTGACCAAAATCATTGATTCCCAGTACACGCAAGCGCCTGACCAGGCGGTTGTAAACCATTTCACGTTTATTTTTGGCCAGTACAATACCAGCCCGTTGATAGATGAACTGGCAGATGCGTTCAAATTGTGCATCCGACAAAATATGCCGCTGAAACATAAAGTTCAGCGGTGAAATAGCATCAGTATCTGAGGCTGCTAAATTGGATTTCATCTGACCTCAGCGTACTTGACTTGCGATATACTCATCGGTCATTTTTGAAGCAGAGGATGTCTGATGGTCATACTCATTATCTAAGCTTTCAGACAGTTCAAATAAAGCAACGGTTTTCACTAATGTGTCGGCCTTATCTTCAAGCGCAGCAGCCGCTGCCGCAGATTGTTCCACCAAAGCCGCATTTTGCTGTGTGACTTGATCCATCTGGCTGACAGCTTGGGCAACCTGATGAATACCACGGCTTTGTTCATCAGAAGCAGCGGCAATTTCAGCCATCAGTTCAGTGACTTGGTTTACTGATTTGACTAATTCATCCATGGTGTTTCCGGCGTGATTAACTAGCTCAGAACCTTGGTTAACTCGATGGACAGATTCATCGATCAGGGTTTTGATTTCTTTCGCCGCCTCAGCACTGCGTTGCGCCAAGTCACGCACTTCGCCCGCCACGACAGAGAACCCACGTCCCTGCTCACCGGCACGCGCTGCTTCAACCGCCGCATTTAATGCCAGGATATTGGTTTGGAAGGCAATGCCATCAATGACACTGATAATAGCGCTGATTTTCTTCGAACTGTTGGCAATTTCATCCATAGTAGCCACCACGCTGACGGTCAATTCACCGCCTTTCGAAGCCGTCTGGGAAGCAGATACTGCCAGCTCACTGGCCTGACGTGCGTTCTCAGCGTTCTGTTTGACAGTAACAGTGAGCTCTTCCATGCTGGCAGCGGTTTCTTCCAGCGATGCAGCCTGTTCTTCAGTGCGTGATGACAGGTCGGTATTGCCTTGTGTAATTTCCTGAATACCGGCATACATCTGGTTGGTATTGTCCCGTACAGAGGCAATCGACTTAATCAGAGATTGCTGCATATCGCGCAGTTTTCTGAATATATCGCCAATCTCATCACTAGTCGTGACAGCAATTTCTTTATTCAGGCGGCCTTCTGCTACATCCTGAAAACAGGCTCGCATATTATCAAACGGCCGGAGCAGATTACGTCGCATCCACCAGTGCGCTGATGCCGAAACAACAAATACCATCAGGATAGAACCGAAAAACATGGCGATGGAAACTTTATAGTAAAAGGCACCATCGGAAACCGCTGTGCTGATGTTATGGCCGAGATACTGCATGTAATTGTTGTATGCGACTTCTAGCTGACGCTGGTAATTTTCTGTTGGCTGATCAAGAAATGCCTGGAAATTCCCTTCATAAAGGTATATTTTCAGCTCTTTCAACGCATTAATATATTCTTGGTAAGAACGTTCAACCGCAGCCAATAAGGCGACACTTTGGTCATTCTTTTCTATCTGAGGTAAGGCACTGAACTGTGCGAAATTCCTTTCAGCTTCATTCAATGAGCTTTTGAGCAACGCTTCCATCGCGTCGATCTGATCCTGCGACTGACCCACTTTTTGGCCAATAGCAATTTTGTTGAGAGTGTTACGCGTTTGCAGCATTGCTGCCCAGCTCAATCCAAGGGTATCTCTTCGTTTAGTTCCCAAATCAATTCTTTCAATATATGACTGGTCTGTATGAATTATTCCCAGAGACAAACCGCTCGAAATAATTTGCATAACACAAAACATCATGAGTAATAGATATAAACTGGTTGATATGCGAAGCCTGCCTAACATGTAATCACCTCGTTTAACGGCTGCATTGTGCAGCCGTGGTTATCGCTATTATTTTTTAGAATGTTTCCCAATTAGAGGGGTCTTCCACATTGCTGCCTTTCTTCAGCACAGGAGGATTCGTTTTATTAGCTGGAGGAGTCGGCGATTTTATCGTCGATAAAACTTCATGTTTTCTTTTTTCAGACTGCTTCCTTTCGGCCTGCTCCGGTAGCTGGAACAACGCAACTGCTTTGGTCAAGATCATGGCCTGCTCTTCCAGTGCCGCTGCTGCGGCCGCAGACTGTTCAACCAGTGACGCATTCTGTTGTGTAACTCTATCCATTTCAGAAATAGCGACACCAACTTGAGTAATTCCTCTACTTTGTTCATCAGATGCCGATGCAATTTCCCCCATGATGTCAGTCACGCGGGTCACAGAATCAACAATTTTATTCATCGTTTCGCCGGCACTTTCCACCAGCACAGAGCCGGTGTCAGTACGATCCACAGAGTCTTCAATCAGGGATTTGATTTCTTTGGCCGCTTCCGCACTGCGTTGTGCCAAATTGCGAACTTCGCCGGCAACCACTGCAAAACCGCGGCCATGCTCACCTGCACGGGCAGCTTCTACCGCAGCGTTAAGGGCAAGAATATTAGTCTGGAAGGCAATGGCATCAATCACACCAGTGATATCAGAAATTTTGCGGGAACTATCAGCAATGTCATGCATGGTTTGCACCACATTCGCCACCACTTTACCTCCCTGACGGGCGATATCGGAGGCGTTGTCAGCCAAATTACTGGCCTGACGGGCATTGTCAGCATTCTGTTTGACCGTTGCCGTCAACTGTTCCATGCTGGCAGCGGTTTCCTCCAGCGAGGCCACCTGCTGTTCTGTACGAGAAGAGAGATCGTTGTTACCTGCGGCAATTTCACTGGTGCCGGTATAGATGGTTTCCGTACTCTGATGAACACTTCTGACGGTATGGATCAGCTCATCCTGCATATGCCTCAAACCAACCGCCAGCATGCCCATTTCATTAGTACCGGACACATTGATGGTTTGAGTCAAGTCACCTTTCGAGAAGGCTTTAATATTTTCCAGTAGCTTATTCAATGGATTGATCAATGCCTTACGCAAGCCAATCCAGCTTACTGTCATAACCGAAATCAGCAGCACAAACACGGAGATTAAGCTAATGATGATATTGCGATAAGCGATATCTGCTTCGCGCGCCACTTCATCATACAGTTTTTGATTCTGGTTCAGATAGTAGTCATATTCCACATTAAAAGCGTTCTGATAGTCGGTGGTTTTCTGAGCAAAAAATTCTTTATACTGTTTTTTTGCCAGAAATCCATCCAATTCTTTGAGCGCGTTAAGATATTCATGATGAGTTTGTTTTAAACGTTGGAGATGGTCTGGATCATGTATGGGCAATTTTTTGAGCTGTTCAAATTGCTCGAAGCGGCGTTCCCCACGAGCGAGACTGACTTTAGATTCAGCCAAAACATCATCAATTTGGTAAGTACCATCAAGATCGCGTTCTTTCATTATATAGATGATGCCAACGCGGTTCAGGTTATTACGGGCTTGCAGCAGGTTGATCCAGCTTTCATCCAATAATTTTTGCTGCTGCCGCATTTTATCCAATAAATCAAAGGCTTCTGTATCGTTCTTTAAACCATTAAAGAACAGTCCCCCGGAGATAAATTGCAGAGCACCAAATAATATGATGACTGAGATTAGCCCCGTCACTATTTTCATTCGGTTAAACATGACTTCCCTTTTGTAATAAATTGCTATGCCAGTGTTATCGGCACCCTTAAAGGGAACTTTATGTGTAATCCAAAAAATTGAGTTTTTGCACTATTTTTTTGATCTAAAACAAGTAAGGCTGCCGTTTTGCTCGACTGGCTATAATGAGTGGCAACAATCACGGCAGCCCTGAAATATCAGCTCTTAGCGACAGAATCCACCAATGCCATTTCTTCACTGTTCAGGAGTTTTTCGATATCTACCAGAATCAGCATTCGTTCATCAATGGAACCTAACCCTGTCAGATATTCAGTTGACAAGGTAACCGCAAACTCCGGCGCTGGACAAATTTGATCGTCCTTCAGAGACAGCACATCGGACACACCATCGACCACAATTCCCACCACACGATTAAGCAGGTTCAGGACAATCACGACGGTGTTGTCGTTATAAGTGACGTTTTCCTGCGAGAATTTGATCCTCAAGTCAATAATGGGAACTATCACCCCACGCAGATTGGTTATCCCTTTGATAAAAGAAGGTGTATTTGCAATCCGGGTAACTTGGTCGTAACCGCGTATTTCCTGCACTTTCAGTATTTCAATTCCATACTCTTCGTCACCCAAGGTGAAAACCAGATATTCCTTTCCGGTTGTTTCCCCCGATAATTTACTGAATTCTTCTATGGCTGACATGATGTTACCTTTCACTGTGTTATTTTTTTATTCACCAGCTCCGCCTTACGCGTAGCCAACTGTTCATGATTGAGTTTCTGCAAAGCAGGAATATCAATGATCAGGGCAACACTACCGTCTCCCATAATGGTGGCAGCCGAAATGCCAGGTACTTTACGGTAATTGCTCTCGATATTTTTAACGACCACCTGATGCTGTCCGACCAGTTTATCCACCAGCAAAGCATAGCGGCGCCCCGCGCTCTGGACAATGACGGCAATACCTTTGGTTGGCGAGGTTTCTCCGCTCGAAATATCAAATATCCGGTACAATTCCAGTAGCGGTAAATATTCTCCACGGACTTGCAGCAGTTTTTCATCACCCGCCAGAGGATAGATATCTTCTTCCTGTGGCTGTAATGAACTGACCACAGCACTCAATGGCAGAATGAAGACTTCGCTATTGACTTTGACGGACATGCCATCCAGTATTGCTAATGTTAACGGCAGTAAAATGCGAATGATCGTCCCTTTCCCTTCTTGGAAACTAATCTGAATCTGGCCACCCATATCCTGAATATTGCGCTTAACAACATCCATTCCGACGCCGCGACCAGAAACATCCGTTACCACTTCTGCGGTAGAGAATCCAGGCGCAAAAATCAACATAGCAACTTCTTCATTACTCATGTTTTCACTGATATTCAGGCCTTGAGACCGCGCTTTTGCCAAGATCTTCTCGCGATTCAGGCCTGCTCCATCATCGATAACTTCAATGCAGATGTTGCCGCCCTGATGTTCAGCCGAGAGTGTCAAGTTACCCGTTTCTGATTTTCCGGCTGCAATCCGTTTTTCCGGGTTTTCAATACCGTGATCGAGGCTGTTGCGTACTAGATGCGTGAGAGGATCAATAATCCGCTCGATCAAGCTTTTATCGAGTTCCGTTGAGCTGCCGATCAGCGTCAGTTCCACTTTTTTGTTCAGTTTACCTGCCAAATCCCGCACCAAACGTGGATATCGGCTGAAAACGTACTCCATCGGCATCATACGGATCGACATGACGGATTCTTGCAAATCACGGGAGTTTCGCTGCAATTGAGCCATACAACTCAGCAGCTCGCTATGTTTTGTCTGCTCCAATCCATCACAATGCTGTGCCAGCATAGATTGGGTAATGACCAGTTCTCCCACCAGATTGATGAGTTGATCCACCTTCTCAACAGCAACACGAATACTGGAAGATTCAGCACGTTGACGTGGTGAACCAGCTACCGGACGCGAGGCCGGACGCCCTACTCCATGTCCTTCTGATTTTTGTGGCACATCAGCAGGCTGTGGCTTATCGGTACTTATTGTACTTGCAGCTACTCGACTTTCGATTGCCACACCTTCTGCCGCTGGTTTTTTTTCAGACTGAGTGTCTGCTTCAGTTTCTTCTGCCGGATGCGAGTCCGCAACAGGCAGAAATGTTATCTGTTCAGGTTCAATCACAAAACACATTACAGCGGTGATGTCATCCTCTGTTGCAGATGTGATCAATGAAGCTTCAAGGCTGTCTGCGGTCTGTTCAACATCATAAACATCACCAAGATGCCCCAATTCATCCTTCATCAAGGAGACTTCGCGTTCTTTTAGCCCGGATAGATGAACGCGGATTCTCCCTTGATCAGCTTTGCCTGCCGGAAGATTTTTTTCTTCTGGCTGATTGATCACGATTGTCTGTTCTTCTTCAGCTTCCAGTACAGTCTCTTTCAATGCAGGTTCAGACTGAATTGCCGGGGCGGCAGCGTCAGCACTCTTATCCTGCTTATCGTCCTGTAGCTCTAAGGCAAGCTGACGCAATGTCTCGCAGATATAATTGAATGTATCTTCATCCGGCTCCTGAGAACTTTTATAGGCATCCAATTGTTGCTGCATAATATCTTTCGCTTCTAAAAACAGGTTGATAATGTCAGTAGTCAGGCGTATTTCGTCACGTCTGGCACTGTCTAGCAGATTCTCCAAAACATGCGTGGTTTGTTGCAGCTTGGCAAAACCAAAAGTTGCAGCGCCTCCCTTGATGGAGTGGGCGCTGCGAAAAATTGCATTTAGTTGTTCATGATCAGGTTCATCGGCATCGAGCAGCAATAAATGCTGCTCCATATCGTCCAATAATTCATCTGCTTCATCAAAGAAGGTCTGATAAAACGCGGTAATATCCATCGTTACTTACTCTGTCACCTTATTAGTATCACTGGACGGTTCAATCTGAGTCTGCACCGATATTGTGATTTCATTGGATTGTTCGGTGGATTGCTGAGAAGGCGCTCCCTTATTCGAATCCGTTCTGATGACTTCTTGCATATCCATACTATTGTTAGCGGTCATGGCGTCACCACCACTGTTTTCCTGCTCAATCCGTTTTTCTGCATCTTTATTCAAGACAACAATGCTGATACGGCGGTTAACCGGTGCATTAGGATCAATGCCTTTCTGCATACTCACAGTGGATGCCATACCAACAACCCGCAGGATTTTGACTTCATCCAAGCCACCGTTCAGTAATTCTCGTCTTGAAGCATTTGCACGATCCGCAGAGAGTTCCCAGTTGCTATAACCCCTTTGGCCATTGGCATACTGTAAATTATCGGTATGACCAGAAAGGCTGACTTTGTTCGGAATTTCATTCAAAATCGGTGCAATTGCCTGCAAAATATCTCTCATGTAGCTCTCAACCTTTGCGCTGCCGATCATAAACATCGGGCGGTTTTCCCTATCGATGATCTGAATGCGCAACCCTTCATCCATCATGTCGATCAACAAATGAGGACGTAGTTCTTTTAGGCGAGGATCGGTGATAATAAGTTGATCAAGTTGTTGGTGCAGGCGATTCAGACGACGTTTTTCTTTATTGGATTCAACAAGTTTAGATTCGCGAAAAACCTCTCCATCCTGCTGAAAAACTTCATCCCCTCCTCCAGGAATCGGATTTGTGCTATCGCTGCTTTGCGGCCCTTGGTTTATCGCTACCTGCAAGGGAGTGCGAAAATAGTCTGCAATGCTGGTTAACTCCTGTGGGCTGGCGATCGATAGCAGCCACATGACCAGAAAAAACGCCATCATCGCAGTCATGAAATCGGCATATGCAATCTTCCATGATCCACCACAGTGCTTCTCACCGTGTTTTTTGCGTTTTTTTACTCTGATGACAGTAACATTATTCGCTCTCATAATTATTCTTCAACTTCTTGTTGTACAGGCGATTTAACCCGACGAACATGTTCTTCAAGTTCCGTAAATGAAGGGCGATCTGTGAGGAATAATGTTTTACGGCCGAATTCAACCGCAATCTGTGGAGCATAACCATTCAGGCTGGAAAGCAGTGTAATCTTGATGCACTGCATCATTTTTACCTGTTCGCTGCTACGTTGACGCAGCAAGGTTGCCAGAGGAGAAACAAACCCGTAAGCCAATAAAATCCCTAAGAATGTTCCCACCATTGCATGGGCGATTAACGCACCCAGTTCCCCTGCCGGACGATCCGCTGATCCGAGTGCATGAACCACTCCCATGACGGCGGCAACGATGCCAAATGCAGGCAATGAATCTCCAACCATAGCCAGACTGGTCGCAGGGACTTCACTCTCCTGTTCATAAGTCTCGATTTCTTCATCCATCAAGGCCTCAATTTCATGGGGATTCATGTTACCACTGATGATCAGACGCATATAATCAGTGGTGAAATCCATCAAATAGGGATCTTTTAACAAACGGGGATACTGTGTGAAGATGTCGCTCTGGTGTGGATTTTCGATATCCCGTTCCAAAGCCAGAAGCCCATTTTGGCGTGATTTGGATAACAGGCGGAACAGCAGCGCCATGAGATCCATGTACATCGCTTTGTTGTATTTTGATCTGCGCAATATTTTTGGTAAAACACGCAGTGTTGCCTTTATCGCCTTGCCATTATTGCCGACGATAAAGGCGCCAATACCTGCACCTGCAATAATCAGAAATTCCGCTGGCTGATAAAGTGCGCCCATGTGGCCACCGACAAGCAGATAGCCACCAATTACCGCACCAAAAACCACTATATATCCTAAAAGTACTAACACGCGATATCCTTTAGCTAAGTTGGTGAGCAGATGGGATTTGAACAGGGCGAATTAGTAAACGAAGAACGGTATGACAGAGCAAGTTACAGGTCTGCACATAAAAAACCTGTAACCTGCTTTTAAGTTTCCCATTTAAATTCACATAGCTTGCTGAGCAAATCCATCCAGCAGTTGTGAATTAGTATCGGCAGGCAGAACGGAAAGTTTACGTTTTTTTACCGCTCGTGAAGGTGGCTGGCAAAGACTACAAACAAAGCTGTTCACCGGTTGGTGGGCATGCGTGATGAAAGTGCCACCACAGCAGCGACACTCTGTTGGCTGTAGCATCCCGCTGTCAACGAAACGGACAAGTGTCCAGGCTCTGGTCAATGCCAGAACAGACCCACCTTCGCTGCTTGGAGGACATTGTTCAAGGTACAGTCGATAAGCTTTTACAACAGCTTCAACACCGTCACAATGCCCGCTTTTCATCAAGAAACGATAAGCATTGTAGAACATAGAAGAGTGAATATTCTGTTCCCAAGTCATAAACCAATCCGTCGAAAAAGGAAGCATCCCTTTAGGCGGAGGGCTTCCCCGCAACTCTTTATACAGCCTGATCAACCGCCCTCTGCTTAATTGTGTTTCACTTTCAAGCATTTGCAACCGTGCACCTAAAGTGATGAGTTCCATTGCAAGATGAATATCTTTCGCTTCCTGAACAATACTTTTTTCAACCATCTTCACGCTCTTTTTTTGATTGAAATGTCATCCAGCGCAGATAACTGCTGAAAAAGATGAGTAGACAGCAAAATACCTGTGTGAATTTGTTGTAGATCGTCCACCCGCGATTCCTTCGTTAACTGCAGCACCGTTTCGTGGTCTTCTAACCGAAAATGGCAAATCAGTTGGTTAGTTTCAGCTAATTTTACTAACTGAGGCAATGTCAGCTCGGCCAACGTATCAGCCATCGATTCACTAATACCTAAACGGAACATCGCAGATGCTTTCTCATGGTTAATTAGCCGTTGCGCTAAAAGCAAATACGATAAATTTATGTCATAAATATGTTTGAGCAATTCAACCGTACTCATTTCTATATATCCCGTCCGATTATATGAAAAATTAATTAAGTGATCAAAGAATCACTCACGACAAAATTACCAGTAGCATGAGATTCAATAATCTCCGACATAACTGAAATATACATCTTTAGCCAGAGCAGTAACTGTCCTTTGTATTACTCTTGGGATCGCCCAATTTCTAAAATATTTCGGTAATGGGTTGTGAAAGTATTATTGCGTCATCTGATTAATGCACTTGCCACAATTGATTAAGAATATTCTTAATGCTAATTAACTTTACTCCTGAATCATCAACTTATACAACGGAGAATATATGCCATTTTAAATACTATGTGACATGCATCACAAAACTGACACTTTTTATTATGATTCTAGCTCATTAACTATTCAAGCAACAGAAAACGAGAAATAGTCTACAATTAATAAGTTAAATTATCTAAATAAAAATATTAAGGACTGTTTTTTGTTTTATACGATCTATTAAACTTCTAAATTTAAAATGGCGATAAAAAATATATACTTTAGTTAAATTTTCAATATGTTAGTAAAATTTGCTTCTTGATAATGTAGGTAGGTACTCATCTTCCACTATAAGTTGACTTAGATCATAGTTATGCCAAATTTATTAATTATATGTGAATACTAGTTATTAAAAAGCTACTACTCTGATCATTTTTGGTTTACGATCGTATTCTTTTCACACAGAGGAAAAGGTGGCATTCAAGCCACTTTACGCATAAATATCACACAGATCACAAAAATAAGATAAAATACAGTATGATGTTGAAATAAAAAAACATCTACATCCCTACCTTAGAGTAAATACAGCGGACAAGGCTTCGAGAACGCAACAAAAGCCACTACTATTCAAAACCACAGAAACCGCACCAGACCGCCATAATATATAAATTTAATTTAACAAAATAAACTCATAGATAGACAGTTTATGGTATAAATTTAACTAAATTCTCACTGGTGGTTATTTCTCCTCTTTGACTACCTTACACTCATTATTAATAAGATAAATTTATCATTAAAAGCGCTCTCTTTTTTACCAATGTTAAGAATAATCAATGTTTATGCCATTTATACAGAACGGAGTGACTGACCGTGTACGCAAAAGAAAAATCCCCCATTAACAGAAAATTAATTTCCTTAAATAACATAAAAAATAGAAACAAAATAACTCCCAAATACAAATTTAACAATAAATTCTTATAACATAAAATACAATTAAAAGAAGAAAAAACACTTTAAATAAAAAACAGGAAATGTAAACAGAATAAATAAACATGAAAAAGGAAATTATCTTACTTAATTTAAAATATAAGTAACAATAGAACATATAAAAGTAACGATTCAAATAAAAAGAATAACGGGTAAATATGACCTTATTACCTCATTAAATTTATATTTATTGTGATAGTAAGATCATATTCGAAGAATAACATCAATACCTATTCGAAATATCTGTAAAAATGAGTCATGATGAAATTGCTAATGGCAACCGCTATGTGGGCGGCCACCTTAATCCACACAAAATAAGATGTTAATTAATGAGAATTATTTACAACTATCCACCAACGTGATGAATGTAAAATTGCTTCATCATTTGGATGATAACGAAATCGCATATTAGTGTTCTTATTCACCAAAAAAAATATTTTTAAGGCAATGACTGTAATCCAATTAGTACATCAAATGGTAAAAATGGCAGGTATATACCTAGTGTCATAGTTATTGATTCCGTTAATAACACAGATAATGCGACGATACTTTGGACAAACAGAACTTTTTATGTACGCAACATATGTACAGCCAGTGCCTGAGACAACTGACCTTCCATAAATTAGTCTATTGGAATAAAGCTGATGTTCCACACAGCTCACTATAAATACACATAGAATCATAGCGAATATTGTAATATCTAAGATAGAAAATATCGCCCCTAACCCAATCATAAAATGTCCTATATTCTTTATATCTATTTGCGAAAAATTCTCAATAAGTTTTTATCCATTTTGTCTTACGCAAAAGACAGTTGTGAAATATCGTACATTAGGTTTTGTACAAGCAAATAGATGGCTAACATCAGTAAAAATGGAATAAATACTCTGGTAATCAGTATCAAAAATACATTCATGAAATCCGACTGGCTGTCATATTTAAATACTTATTCCCAAACGTTTCCCTACTCTTTATTACTCGTTCCCCTAATACCATCAGATTTTTATCAAACAAAATGATATCCTCTGACCCTTTTGCAGTATCGGTTCTCGTGTCAATAGAAATATCGATATCAGCATACCGCAATGTAGACATATCATTTATTCCATTACAGAAAAAACTAACTGTGTGTCAATTATTTTAAAATGCGTGACTTTTCCGTAGGGTTAACTTACAAAATGCTGTTCTTAATTCCACTTCTTTTGAAAGGTCTTCATCACTCGCAAATTCAATATCAAAACTAATAAAAATATTACTAGGATCTAAATTTCTGCGGTAATGACAGGGCTATCTCCGTTAAGCGCCTTAGCTGAAACGTCATTTTCCCTTAATGCAGTAATTGCCATCGCCGCACTCACTTTTGGCAAATCTAAAAATGTTAATAAAACTTGCAGTACTATCTCCTTTTCATCAGCAACAGAAAATAGATGTTTCACTTCATCAAGACTTAACTCCCCTGTCACTAAGATTAACCCTCTGAAACCTTACTCTTTATAGAGGTTAACCAGATCCATCACATTGTTACGATTTTCTTCAGTGAGAAAAATTATTTTCTCCTTTAACCTCATATGAGAGCATACTGATGGAATTTACTCAGTCGTCCCATTGCCCGTCGATTAGTACTTTTTCTACTGTTCTTAAACAGAAATTGGCAAGCTAGGTCTAACAAAATCAAAAGATAACTCATCAATTTTTCTGGAGCTGCTGAGGAAACAAATACCAGATTTTTCGTTCCCATACCTGGCAACCGCTTGATCAATCAAATCTATAGTGCCACTTATTTAGCCATGCTCAATGAGGTACTGAGGTATCTTCCCTGTCAGAACAAGAATAAGCCACTCAATGAAATTATCATCAATATAATAATAATATCGGTTATATTTATTCCATTTTCATGACGTGGCAACAAAAAGTAATCAGTAAAAAAATGATCATCGCCAAAAGCATCAGGACATAATTAAACGAATTATGGAAAGTGATGGATTAGCTGAAGAAACGCATAAGGTGCTTTTTCATGTGTAAGGTTGGCTGGCTTTAGATAACACCTTATTGAGTTCAAGAGATAGGTGGAATATCACCCGTTCTTATCCACTGATAGATATAAAATAATGGAATTAGTAATATGAAATTATTCTAAGTGAGCAATTCTGTAGCAATCTGACACCTAACCCACTAATTGCTTGTAGGATCAGTGTCCTTACTAGGATTTCATCATGAATATCACAAACAATATAGATCTTATAGCGTTGTTCTAAACCTAAAGCTTGTTAATAAGGTTGGGCATTAATCCGTTGTGGGCCTCTCTCAAGAGAATGTTCGCACACAGAATAATGCTTGTGGCAATACTCGCAGACCAATATTGACCCAGTCTGCATAACACGCCAATACCCGCTGAACACCACATAGATAACCTAAAGAGATAACCTATTTATCTTGCACATGGAATATAATGCCGAATACTTAATTCGACTAGATATCGCCTTTTTCATTAAAAAATCATAGGTCTTAAATAGCGTGTGACTCATTTTTATCTGAGTCTGGGGGATAGGTGACAAACGCATTCTTCATCCTGTTATTTTTCTCATCCAAATAAATTGGCATAAAAGTAACTAAGATAAAAAAACAAAAAGCCCGCCACGACATTTAAGTGTGGCGAGCTTAAATAAAGGCATAAAGGCTGATTAGATAGCAGTTACGTTTGCTGCTGCTGGGCCTTTGGCACCATTTTCAATGGTGAATTCTACGTTCTGGCCTTCAGCCAGAGTTTTGAAACCGTTACCTTGAATGGCAGAGAAGTGAACGAATACGTCTTTGCTACCATCAGCTGGAGTGATGAAACCAAAGCCTTTAGACTCGTTGAACCACTTCACTTGACCTTTCATTTTGTCAGACATTTGACTTTCCTATATATCAAAAAAAACTCGCCACCTCGGGCATGTGTTGGCCAGTATCAGCTATTACTTATGGAGGCACTAAGAAGGAAACGGTCAACAAAGGCTACCGGAGATAGCACTTACACATAACTCATTAACTCAAGATGTCGTACATAAAGTAGGTCTGTTTATCAGGCCAAACGCATTAACTCATGACCGCACAGGAATAGCAACCTTTTTATGTATTATCGATTTAAAAAAGTCGCATGTGCTCAATATTAGAACAAAATGACATGATGAATAGGTACAATTATAATTTTATTTGATTTATTCAACTTTTATCTTAGCAAAAATATCGATATTGTTTCCAGACAATAACAATTTTATAAATAAAATAAGGCAATTGATATACAGATATGTCCTCCGAGCATGCTAGCCTTAAAAATGGCATAACCTTCAATTCGATAACGCGTTTTTACAATAATCGGGTTAGTATTATGAATATCATCAAACAGATATTGATTCAGGATCTTAAGCGGATTAATCTCGAAGAACACCGTGATGGTAAAGTACATTTCAATAGTACCTTTATTCATCATCATCCATACCTATGCTTGGCAATGGTTATTGCTTATGCTTTCCTTGTCATGCTCATGGGGTATTCTCCCTATTTTGGTACTTGGTCACTGATTTTATTTACAGTGCTTTTTGTCGCCATGGCAGCCGTTTTACTTTTCGATATAAAGCCGGTGTATCATTTTGAAGACATTGATGTACTGGATTTACGTGTCTGTTATAACGGAGAATGGTTCGTCAACGAAAAAGTATCCCATAAAGCCATCAATAAAATACTTACTCATCCTAAAGTACCCAGTGAAATGAAAGATGAGATCAAAAGAATCATGAGGAAAAAAGACGGAATTTGTTTTTATGATGTATTTATAGTTGCCTTTTCAGAACAATCACCCTATTTTCATCCTTCCGAAATGGTGAATAAAAGTGCTTAATTTCAGTAAGGCAGTTCAATCATGACACAATACGTTCACAGGATAAGCAAACGATAGGGAAATAGAATTTTTGCGTTGACACTCCCAGCGTTCATCGCTAGTATTCGCCTCGTTCTCAGGAACGAAGCAATTCCTCCATAGTTCAGTCGGTAGAACGGCGGACTGTTAATCCGTATGTCACTGGTTCGAGTCCAGTTGGAGGAGCCAAATTAAAGAAATCCCGATTTAGTTCTGCTAATCGGGATTTTTGCTTTTGATTTTATCAATCAGCTACCCTCCTTACTCAGATGTACTTTTAACCGACTGTATTCAAGTTTTTTGTCGGTCAGATCGATATCAAAGTGCTCTTTTCTCACGTTGGTAAATTTGTTCCTTACTCTTTACATCGATTTGCTGAATTTTTATCAAGGTGGTAACAAAGAAGTAATAAGAGATTGAGTAAGGTATGGAAAATTACAATATGGTCATATTTTGCTGTAAAAAATAACAAAATATCATCACCTTGCACATCAGTTAGACACTTAAATTTATTTTCCATTTTTCCGCTTTACAAGCCTGAATCATTCCCCTAATATTCGCTCCGTTCTCAGGAACAAAGTAATTCCTCCATAGTTCAGTCGGTAGAACGGCGGACTGTTAATCCGTATGTCACTGGTTCGAGTCCAGTTGGAGGAGCCAAATTCGAGAAAGCCCGGTTTAGTTCCACTAACCGGGCTTTTTGTTATCTATTTTCTGCAAACTTATCTGCTCCAGATGTATTTTTTTCCATCCAAATACAAATTCAGACTAAAAATACCACAACAAGTCTATATTCTCAGCAAACAAACAGTTATTGCTATTTTCTGCTTTGACAAACGAAAACAATATCGTTAGTATTCGTTTCGTTCTCAGGAATGAAGCGATTCCTCCATAGTTCAGTCGGTAGAACGGCGGACTGTTAATCCGTATGTCACTGGTTCGAGTCCAGTTGGAGGAGCCAAGTTTAAGAAAGCCCGATTTAGCTCTGCTAGTCGGGCTTTCTAACATTTTCCCTTCCAGCCATTTTTCCTTTTAAAGTTAGTTTTTCACTATGTATTTCTGGACATTGCAAGATTCTTGCTATCATCCCCTACTTTTAGTGCCTCTGCTTATTCTATTTATGTTGGCAGTTTTTCTGATACCTCCCCAGCAAACACAAAAAAGTCCAAAAAAACATCACGAAGTACAGATTATCTGCAAACAAATAGTTATTGTTATTTTCTCCTTTGACAAAAGTGAAAGCTACCGTTAACATGCATCCCGTCTTGAAGGAATTCCTCCATAGTTCAGTTGGTAGAACGGCGGACTGTTAATCCGTATGTCACTGGTTCGAGTCCAGTTGGAGGAGCCAAATTCAATTCACCCTCGTGTTATTACTTCTATTTTTTCCGTTTTTTGATACGATAAATTTCCTCTGAATACCCTGCATATAATATTTAAAAGACTAACTTTTCGAAATTCATAGAGTTTTATCATTCAATAATAGCTATTTAGCTATTTTCGTTTTATCATCCTCCTCCGGCTTAAGGAGTGCTGAATCAGCATCCATCATTTTTCCTCTTATATTCTGGAGCCGGTTTCATGACCACTGAATCATACACAATTAAAATCCGCCGCCCTGACGACTGGCATGTCCATTTCCGCGATGATGATATGCTAAAAATCATTGTTCCTCATACCAGCCGTTTCTTTGGCCGAGCTATTGTCATGCCCAACTTAGCCCCTCCAGTAACAGATGTTGCCAGTGCCAAAGCCTATAGGGATCGGATAATCGCTGCCATTCCGTCAGGCCATCATTTCCACCCCCTCATGACCTGTTACTTGACTGACTCAACAGACAGTTCACAAATTGAAATTGGTTATGAAGAAGGGGTCTTTACTGCCTGCAAACTTTATCCGGCCAATGCAACAACCAACTCCAGCCACGGTGTTTCTGATACCAAAAAGATCTATCCCTTATTGGAAACCATGGAAAAATTGGGAGTACCTTTGCTGATTCATGGTGAAGTCACTGCATCCCATATTGATATTTTTGATCGGGAAGCTCGGTTTATAGAGCAGGTGATGGAACCATTGCGTAAGCAGTTTCCTGAATTGAAAGTTGTTTTTGAGCATATTACAACCAAGGAAGCCGCCGAATACATTCTTGCAGGCAATGATAAATTAGCGGCAACACTGACACCGCAACACTTAATGTTTAATCGTAATCACATGTTGGTTGGCGGTATTCGTCCTCACCTCTACTGTTTACCGGTATTAAAGCGCAATATCCATCAGGAAGCATTGCGTTCCGCGGTAGCCAGTGGCTGTAATCGATTCTTTCTAGGAACAGACTCAGCCCCTCATTTACAGCATCGCAAAGAATCTTCCTGTGGTTGTGCGGGCGTCTTCAATGCGCCTACTGCTCTTGCAGCCTATGCCACCGTTTTTGACGAAATCGATGCAATAGCTCACTTTGAAGCATTCTGCTCTTTAAATGGCCCTAAGTTTTATGGTCTGCCCGTTAATGAAGGCTTCGTTGAACTCACACGTAAACCTACGCCAGTGACAGAGTATATCGAATGCGGTGATGAGAAATTAATCCCATTTCTGGCCGGAGAGGATGCCAAGTGGGAAGTAAAGGTATGTGACTAATTTTTTCATTACTACCCGTGCGGAAAATATTTTTATTTCCGCACGTTTACGCTTACCTAATAAGTCGCTGGCATCACTTACAATAATCCCAATTAGTGATAATACAAAAAATCTCGCTCTTTCCCCTTCTTAGATTGCTAAAAAGGGTTATACTGCTATTGCTCATCCTTGATGAGATTTTCTGCTCTTAGTCAATTATATCAATAAGAATGCTGTCGTCTGATTAGGAGGTTATATGGAACAAAAAAATGAAATTATTCAAACTCATCCTGTTGTAGGTTGGGACATCAGTACTGTTGATGCCTATGACGCTATGATGATACGTCTTCATTACTTATCCTCCCAAGATCAAGCCTCTGGCAATGTCAATATTGACAAAACATTGTGGTTGACAACAGGAGTAGCCAAACAACTCATCCTAATTCTGCAGGCTGGGATTGAAAAGATAGAAGCATCAGAATACAGTCAGCTTGATCATATTAAGCATTAATAATCACCTTGAGCATTAGAAAAACATTTGGACACTCAGTATGTTGAGTGTCCAATTTAACCGTTTGAACAAATATTAGTCAACTGAATTATTCGCATAGTTTATTATTTTTCATAATACTGTATCATATAGTCATTCTCATCCGCCTAATTCTTAATTATTAAGCCATTTTTTATTTAAATAATAACCATAGAAGAACAAGGATGTTCAGTTAATGAAACTGTTAGTCATTGATAAGTGCCATTATACGCGTTTGGGGATTATTGAATCCCTGAAAGAAAATATAGATATCCTCTCAATCGGGGCTGTATCAATTCATGACGCCATAAATATTTTGCCTATATTTCCTCCAGATATCATCTTAGTGAATTTGACGAGTTATGGCCACCATAAGGAATATTGTGAACAACTGAAATTGTTTATTTCGTTAGTTAATGATGCCCGTATTTATACCTATATCGATAAACCATACCCCTTGTGCGATACGAGCATTCAATTGACAAATAAGGATTTTATTTTACCAAAAAAGAATCTGAGCACATTATTGGTTAGGATACAAGAAATGACAGCACATGATATTCAACGTTATTTTGCCAATTTTAATACACAAAGTTCTATTTTCAGTCTTCAGGAAAACCGAATCATCCATTATTGGATGCAAGAGACCGATACACATAAAATTGCTAAAATGCTAAAAATTAGCAATAGTACGGTCTATTCACACAAAAGACATATTATAGAAAAAATCGGTATTTCTAACAAAATAGAGTTACTTTTTATTTACAATATTTTTAAATATATCTGTTAAATCTTCTAAAATAACAATGCTGGCATAAATAATGAGATACTATTTACGCCAACATTCTGATTACCGCGAACTATCCATTAAATAATATTTATTACTTAATGGATTGTAGTGATGTAATATTCAGGCCATCATTTAAACGATAGCGAGACTTATTAAAAATTTTTGTCCCATTTTCTCTTCCCGCCCGACGAAAACGCTGTTCTTCTTCAGGCAGTTTCATCTCTTCCCGACAAATATCACTGCAACACCCTTCAAACTGCTCTGCACAGGAGAGACACTGAATGAACAGCAGGTGACAACCATCATTTTTACAATTGATATGGCTATCACAGGCTGTACCGCACTGATGACAATGCGCAATGATATCTTCAGAAATGCGCTCACCCATACGCTCATCAAAAACAAAGTTTTTACCCATAAAACGGACAGGTAACCCCTGTTCTTTCGCTTTACGGGCATACTCAATAACGCCACCTTCTACGTGGTAGACTTTGTCAAAACCGTTATGCAGCATGTAAGCACTGGCTTTTTCACAACGAATTCCACCAGTACAATACATAACGATATTTTTGTCTTTATTATCCTTCAGCATTTCTACTGCCATTGGCAATTGCTCACGAAATGTATCTGAAGGGATTTCAATAGCGTTTTCAAAATGCCCCACTTCATATTCATAGTGGTTACGCATATCAACGAATAAGGTATCAGGATCATCCAGCATTTGGTTAACCTGTTCCGCTTTTAAGTATTCGCCTGTGTTTGATGGATTAAAGGTTTCATCTTCAATACCATCAGCAACAATGCGCTCACGCAATTTCATGCGCAATACCCAAAATGACTTGCCATCATCTTCCAGCGCAATATTCAGCCGCAGATGGCATAAAGCCGGATCAGTCGCATCCAGTAACGCTTTTAAAGCATCGACATTTTTAGAAGGTACGCTGATTTGCGCATTGATGCCTTCTTTAGCGATGTAAACCCGTCCAAAAACAGACAACTCGGTAAATTTTTGATACAGGCTATCGCGAAAAGCCTGTAGTTCGGAAATCGTAAAATATTTATAAAAAGAGATAGTCGTGCGCGGCTCAATTTCAGCCAACATGCGCTCTTTCAGCTCTTTATTAGAAATACGGTTATGTAACACTGGCATGGTGTACTTTCCTGAATTTCGGTAACATTTCTGTAATAAAAGAATCAAAACTTCAATGGCTATCCCATTGATAGCTGGATATCATAACGAAAATGGCCTTTAGAGAATAGTGATTTTTAACCTTGCTATTCTGTGATAATAATTCGTGCTTGCTCCTCATTTCACGCCCAACTCATGTCCAACAGATGTAAAACAGCATTTGAATATAATGCGCAGGAATATCATAATCATGGCCTGGCGCAGCATTACCCGATAGTGGATATGGTGTTTGATTTATCGACAATTAAGCATTTAATGTATCAATATTTCGATATTCCACTAAAAAATGTCACAATACACCAATATTACTTCCTGGAGCCTGGCGAGTTCGGCTTTTAGTTAAATGTTCTCCTTAATACACTGAAAACACATGATACAAGCACCATCTTTTGAACGTTCATTTTTACACCCCCGTTATTGGCTGACTTGGCTAGGTATCGGGATACTTTATTTACTGGTTTTACTCCCTTATCCGGTGATTTATTGGATAGGAACCCGGCTTGGCCGGCTTTCACAACGCTTTTTGAAAAAACGAGCCAAAATCGCTGAACGCAATTTAGCTCTCTGTTTCCCTGATATGTCACCAGAGAAACGAAATGAATTACTAGTCAAAAATTTTGAGTCTGTTGGTATGGGGTTGGTTGAAACTGGCATGGCATGGTTTTGGCCTGACTGGAGAATCAAGCGTTGGTTCAAAATCACAGGAGAAGAAAATCTCCAAAAAGTGCTATCCAGTAATCAGGGATTCATTGTTATCGGGATCCATTTTCTGACACTGGAATTGGGTGCACGTATCTTGGGTCTGTTAAATCCGGGGATCGGTGTTTATCGCCCAAATGACAACCCCGTCATGGATTGGCTGCAAACTTGGGGACGACTGCGTTCCAATAAATATATGCTGGACAGAAAAGATGTGAAAGGCATGATCCGTTGTCTGAAAAACGGCGAAATGGTTTGGTATGCGCCGGACCATGATTATGGCCCACGTAAAAGCGTATTCGCTCCATTATTCGCAGTTGAACACGCAGCAACAACGATGGGTACTTCGATTCTTGTCCGTTTGTCCGACCCAGCTCTGCTCCCTTTTACTCCCCGTAGATTGCCGGATGGAAAAGGTTATGAGCTAATGATCCAGCCAGCGGTGGAAGGTTTTCCAAAAAACGATGAAGTTGAAGCGGCAGCATTTATGAACAAGGTGGTTGAACGAGAGATTATGCAGGCACCAGACCAGTACATGTGGCTACACCGTCGTTTTAAAACACGTCCCGAAGGTATGCCATCCCTGTACGATGACAATAAAAACATTCACTGACTAACGTTATCCGGCTGTCATTTCATCGAATGGCAGCCATTTCCAACCTGCATTTTGTATTCTTTTGCTGGCGCTGGGTGAACTTTGCCTCAGTCCAATCGGGCTGGCAACCATGACTGTACTGCCACCTTCCCGCATGCGTGGACAGGTAATGGGATTATGATTCTGTGCCAGCGCACTGGGAAATCTGGCTGCTGGCCTGATTGGTGGTAACGTGCGTGCAAATAAACTTGATAGCCTGCCAGAATTGTTTTCCAACGTCTCACTATCGTTGATTATCTGTTCTGCTATTCTGCTTGCTTTAATCATCCCGATTCGCCGTTTAATGAACAACTTTCACCAAGCGGAAACGAAATCTTAATTGCAAGAAAGCCGCAATTAATCAAGTCGGGAGTTAGATATACCCAAGCCATCTTCATTATGCTGAGATGGCTTTATTTTTTATATTCAAATTTTAGCCATTCCTATATGCTCTATACGAATCCTTTCGCACTTTTCCGGTGTCCCTACACAAAATGACCTAGGCCGTGTCCCTTAATGTAAATCGGTAGTATTATCATCTAAACGGTTTTCAATATAGGAAAAGATGATGGCACGCTACGACATTCCTGATGAAGCATGGATATTGATAGAATCTTGTTTGCCCCTGGTTCATTCAGAACGGGCAGGACGTCCCTATGTTGAACACCGCCGTGTGATGAATGGGATGTTCTGGGTGCTATGTTCAGGGGCACCGTGGCGCGACTTACCGGAACGCTATGGGCCTTGGAAAACGGTCTATAACCGATTTAATCGTTGGTCAAAATCAGGCATTATCAACAAGATATTTAATCGTTTACTGTCCATTCTGGATGAAAAAGGGTTGATTGACTGGGCTGAAATTTGCCTGGATGGCAGCAATATTCGCGCGAGTAAAGATGCCGCAGGCGCGAAAAAAAACATCCCGATATCGCTGACGATCATGCGCTGGGTCGCTCACGCGGTGGTTATGGCACCAAAATCCACCTGGCAACCGACCGAAAGGGATTTCCCCTCAACCTGATAGTGACCGCTGGGCAAGCTCATGAAAGTCAATCCGCCATTCCGTTGCTCGATGGCATTGGCGTCCAACGCAAAAATGGTTTCATGAAACGGCGCGGTAAAGCGGTACTGGCAGATAAAGGCTATTCGGGCGGAAAACTCCGTGGTTATCTGCGAAAATTGAGGATAAAGAGCATTATTCCTTATAAAATCAATGAAAAAGGTAGTACTGATGGTCGCACGCAATTTGATAAGCAGGCTTATCGTGACCGGAATGTGGTCGAACGCTGTTTCGGTTTTCTGAAAGGAAATCGGCGTATTGCAACCCGCTATGAAAATCTATGGTCCCCACCTTTTTTGCAACACTGATTTTTGATTGATGTTGGCTTGCTTAAATCTATCCGGCGTCACTATGGGCAGGGATGCCCGCGCCTCGATGAGTTCCGCACCTGATAAGCCTAAAAATCTATGGTCCCCACCTTTTTTGCAACACTGATTTTTGATTGATGTTGGCTTGCTTAAATCTATCCGGCGTCACTATGGGCAGGGATGCCCGCGCCTCGATGAGTTCCGCACCTGATAAGCCTAAAAATCTATGGTCCCCACCTTTTTTGCAACACTGATTTTTGATTGATGTTGGCTTGCTTAAATCTATCCGGCGTCACTATGGGCAGGGATGCCCGCGCCTCGATGAGTTCCGCACCTGATAAGCCTAAAAAACCGCACGGCTTCAGAGAGCCATTTTTTATGTCAGGATTCCATCAGGTCGATAAGCCGTTCATGTCATCAATAATCAGTCTTCGCAAAACCAGATTGGGAACTGCTTTAATTAACGATTAACCTGCCAGTCAGACTGGCGTCGTCGTTACCTTTCGAACACAGTTTGCCGTGTTGTGATTGCCCAGGCTATCCGGGCTAATTTGTTGGCCAGCGCACAGGCCACAACATTTGAGTGTTTTCGCTCAAGCTGAGCCTTTACCCATTCAGCCAGCCTTCCTGACTGATAATCGATTCTCTGGATAAAGACTCTGGCGCACTGGACAAGTAACCGTCGCAGATTTTTGTCTCCGCGTTTACTTATCCCTAAAAGCGTATTTTTGCCACCCGTGCTGTACTGGCGTGGTACCAGACCGGTTGAAGCAGCAAAATCCCGGCTACAGCCATACTGCTTACCATCGCCCAGCTGCGATGATAAGACGCTGGCAGTTATCGGACCCACGCCCGGTATTGTCTGAAGACGCTGTCCTGTTTCATCACGTCTCAGCTCCTGCTCCAGTGCCGTCTCAAGCTCGGTGAGCTGTTCGACAAGATAAAGATAATGGGCATGTAAGCGCATCAGCAACTGTGCCAGATAGGGAGGAAGTTCGTTCTCTGCCAAGACGGTTGAAAGTCTTTTTATCACGGCGGTTCCGATCGGCATACTGATGCCAAATTCCAGTAAAAAAGCGTGCATCTGATTAGTGGTTTTAACCCTGTCTCTGACCAGTGATTCTCTGACCCGATGCAGGGCGCGCATAGCTTGTTGCGCCTCTGTTCGTGGTTGCACAAATCGCATGGAGGGACGAGATGCAGCTTCGCATATGGCTTCAGCATCCACAAAATCGTTCTTGTTGCTCTTTACAAAAGGACGAACAAATTGTGGAGAAATCAGCTTCGCTTCGTGACCAAAAGCAGCGATCCGGCGAGCCATAAAGTGAGCACCGGCGCAGGCTTCCATTACAACAGTCGCTGATGGCGATCCCGCTAAAAACTCCATCAGTCTGGCGCGGGTAAATTTTTTACGCAGCAGGGCCTTTCCTGATTTGTCCTGACAGTGAACGTGGAAAGAATGTTTGCCGAGATCAATACCAATAAGCGTAACGTTTTGCATGATGGTCTTCTCCTGAAAGAAACACCCTGCCAGCATACCGCTCACAGGGTGGTGGGGACCATCTCATTAACCGCACGGCTTCAGAGAGCCATTTTTTATGTCAGGATTCCATCAGGTCGATAAGCCGTTCATGTCATCAATAATCAGTCTTCGCAAAACCAGATTGGGAACTGCTTTAATTAACGATTAACCTGCCAGTCAGACTGGCGTCGTCGTTACCTTTCGAACACAGTTTGCCGTGTTGTGATTGCCCAGGCTATCCGGGCTAATTTGTTGGCCAGCGCACAGGCCACAACATTTGAGTGTTTTCGCTCAAGCTGAGCCTTTACCCATTCAGCCAGCCTTCCTGACTGATAATCGATTCTCTGGATAAAGACTCTGGCGCACTGGACAAGTAACCGTCGCAGATTTTTGTCTCCGCGTTTACTTATCCCTAAAAGCGTATTTTTGCCACCCGTGCTGTACTGGCGTGGTACCAGACCGGTTGAAGCAGCAAAATCCCGGCTACAGCCATACTGCTTACCATCGCCCAGCTGCGATGATAAGACGCTGGCAGTTATCGGACCCACGCCCGGTATTGTCTGAAGACGCTGTCCTGTTTCATCACGTCTCAGCTCCTGCTCCAGTGCCGTCTCAAGCTCGGTGAGCTGTTCGACAAGATAAAGATAATGGGCATGTAAGCGCATCAGCAACTGTGCCAGATAGGGAGGAAGTTCGTTCTCTGCCAAGACGGTTGAAAGTCTTTTTATCACGGCGGTTCCGATCGGCATACTGATGCCAAATTCCAGTAAAAAAGCGTGCATCTGATTAGTGGTTTTAACCCTGTCTCTGACCAGTGATTCTCTGACCCGATGCAGGGCGCGCATAGCTTGTTGCGCCTCTGTTCGTGGTTGCACAAATCGCATGGAGGGACGAGATGCAGCTTCGCATATGGCTTCAGCATCCACAAAATCGTTCTTGTTGCTCTTTACAAAAGGACGAACAAATTGTGGAGAAATCAGCTTCGCTTCGTGACCAAAAGCAGCGATCCGGCGAGCCATAAAGTGAGCACCGGCGCAGGCTTCCATTACAACAGTCGCTGATGGCGATCCCGCTAAAAACTCCATCAGTCTGGCGCGGGTAAATTTTTTACGCAGCAGGGCCTTTCCTGATTTGTCCTGACAGTGAACGTGGAAAGAATGTTTGCCGAGATCAATACCAATAAGCGTAACGTTTTGCATGATGGTCTTCTCCTGAAAGAAACACCCTGCCAGCATACCGCTCACAGGGTGGTGGGGACCATCTCATTAACCGCCCGGCTTCTATGAGCCATTTTTTTTGTTAGGTTTATCACCAGGCCGTCAGGCCGTTCAGTCATCAATTACCAGTCTTCGCAAAACCAGATAAGTAACTTCTTTTATCTATGATTACGTAGTCACTTAGTTCGACGTTATCAGGATGGATTAAACTCAGTTCGTTGGGTCGTTATTGCCCAAGCAATCCGAGCGAACTTGTTCGCGAGTGCACAAGCAACCACACAAGAGTGTTTTTTTGAAGCTGATTTTTTACCCATTCAGCCAGTCGCCCCGTTTGATGTGTTAGCCGCTGTATGTAGAGTAGCATCAGTTTTAGCTGATTCCTCAAAGGTTCATTCCTAAATAAAGGCTCGACGTTAGAATTGCGCTGCGGTGCGCGGTGAAATGCAGATACAAAAATGCCACCCGTGTTAACTGATGGCATGGGGGATTCCTTTAACCACTCAAGGGAATGGGTAAAGAAATATTGGCTTTAGTTTCAGAGAGTAACTAATTGTTCAGTATTATTCGCTTGTTGTTGGGTGGAGATGGGTTTATTAGATTTACTCGTCTTTGTGATAATAACGTTGTAAAAGATGTGGAGAATGATTATGAAAAAATATCTTCTTCTTTGCCTAGTAGCAGGCACGACTCTTTTAGCTTCAATGCAGACTTATGCTTCTTTCTGCTTACCTTTGGCTCTGTCACCCCTATTATATGCAGAGTGTACAGCTACTTGTCTTTTGTTAAATTCGGATAACACGACTCAATACTGTTTATAATAACAATCAAACAGGAGACAGGATGGCTCCTGCCACCCAAGGCAATCGCATCTAAATTTGATGCGCTTTGCCCAGTACTGTAAGTAGATATTCACCATCCCAACCAGCCCGTTTACGGCGTGCTTTAATTCCCGCTTTGGTGGGAGCTAAGCGCAGTAAATTCAACGCGATTTTATTGAGTAATGCCATATTGGCGGCTGCATTGCCTTCCCGCATTCGCTGCTGATCTTCATTAAAAGCAATATCCAGACACCAATGGAGTTGCGTTTCTATTTGCCAGTGACTGCGGATCGCTGTCGCTGCCCGTTGAGCCTCTGTCGGACGTAAAGTGCTGATAAAATAACAGCTCTCCCGGCTCACTTCATTTCCTACATAGCGTTCGCGGATCACCCGTATTATGCTGTGTAAACCACACCAGCACGCCTTTTCCGGCAACCAATCAACATGGGTCATTTGTACTGTGCGTCGCTCAATGCGGCCATGTCCGGCATCCACGTCTTCATATTCGCTCAGGCGCTCCGGTTGGGATGAGACATAATCGAAATAATGGCTGACATCATTATACAGGCCGGGATGATTTTCTTTCAGGCTCAGTACGTAATCCGCGCCCGCTTCATGTAATTGATGAGCAATCGCTTTCTGGCATCCCATGGCATCGATAGTCACCAGACTTCCAGACAAAACCAATCGTCGAAGTAACTTAGGAATAGCGGTGATTTCATTGGATTTACTCTCCACTTTCACTTGTCCCAGAACTAAGCGATTGGTACAGGCAAAGGCGCTGACCAGATGGATTGCCGCCTTGCCGTTGGCTTTATCGAGTGACCGGCGCATGGTTTTGCCATCAATAGCGATGATATCCTGATCAACTCCTTGTGCCAGCGTAGATATCCAGGAGGTGAAACAGTCGGCAAAAGCCTGCGCATCAAGTGCAGCAAAGACACGACCAAAGGTATCGTGAGAGGGGATGCCATTAGTGAGAGCAAGCAGTTGGGTAAAGAAATCCTGTTTAGATTCGCCAAACTCTTCAATTTCGACCCAACCTTCAGCGCCACAAATCACAGCGCAGATGGCGATAGTCAGGATATTTTCCAAACTATGCAACTGAGTTCGTTGAACTCGGGGATCTTCAAGTGAGGCAAAATGCTGTAACAAAGGGCTGACAGAGGACATAAGGATGGATTTAAAAGCTGCATAACGACATGAAATTAAACCATTGTCAATGAATTTTAGATGCGATTGCCCTGTCCTGCCACCTCAGTATCATTTACTCTGTGGTGGCAATGTGTTATTTGCTCTCTGATTGTTGCCGATACATCATAATTACTAGGTCGCCTTTCGTAGCTATCTTCATAGTCTGGCCGTCCTGTATCTGGTCAAGTTCAAATGCGTCATAAAGCTTGTTAACCGCCTGTGGCGTTGATGTTCCGGCAAAGGGGAAGCATGGCGCTTGCCCGATATGCGGAGGCACTGACCGTTTTCACTTTATAGATGATAACCATCATGGCGACTGGCATTGTCGCCAGTGCGATCAGCCCAATCACGGGGATGGTCTGGATTTAGTGGCAAGAGCTAAAGGTATCACTATTCTGACCGCCGCTAAGCAGGTTGCTGATGTATTGGCAATTCCATTCCCTGAACCCAAACCAGTTAAAGAGCAGCCCCGAACAGTGAAACCCATTGCAGAACGGATCGCGGAGCTGGTGGCAAAATCGATAAGGGGAGAATCTCCGTATTTGGCGAGAAAGGGGCTGCAATGCCCCAATCAGCGGCTATTACAGAATTCTCTATTGCTGGTAACTCAGACACTGGACGGCACTATCACGGGCGCTCAGACCATCAAACCGAATGGTGAAAAGCGCCTTGTCTCGGGTACACAGAAGAAAGGAAGCTTTATTCTGGCATCTGAAATTATCGGAACGCCGGACACCATCATCATTACCGAAGGCTACGCGACCGCGTTGACTGTCAGCCAGTTACATCATGATGGCACGGTACTGTCTGCCATTGATGAAAGCAATTTACTGAATGTTGCCGAATTGGTCAGAACTCAGTGGCCTGAATCGAAAATTATCCTTGCGGCTGATAATGACTGGCATAAGCAAGGGGAAAAGGACAAAAGCGGAAAACTGAAAAAGAACGTGGGCAAAATTGCAGCTGATAAACTAACAGAGTTACTCTAATACTTCAGGCAGAAAACATCAACAAGGCTACATATTAACGCAGCCTGTTGATTGATGGTGATTTTTATTCAATGGACACCGTTAATTGATGTCCGATAGCCGTTGCGACCTTACCAACCGTATCAATCTTGGTTGAATGCCGTAAGTCAAAGATGCGTGTCGTGACCAAAACTTCGCAGCTTGCGTGCCCAATAATGCGCCCCACCACAGGCTTCCATACCAATAAGGCAGGGGGGAAGGTTGACGAAAAACGTCAGCATTTTCGCGCGTGGTAGCTGTTTTTTGAGCACCGTTTTCCCTTGTGCATCAACGCCGTGGATCTGAAAGACATTTTTGCCAGATCGATACCAACCGTTGTCATCTTCATGGTGGACGCTCCCGTTATTAAATAACTGTGTTAATACACTTCCATTTTGGCACACTGATGCCGCTTGAATGGGGCGTCCATCCCATTATTTCTATGGATTTTGAAAAAGACAATGTTTTGCGAGTCAGTCTTGCCAAATGTTGACGAAGATTCAGGTTATGCCTCTCTATGCGTTGGGTATAACGCTTGCTGGCCACATGGCGTTTCCCTGCGAGTGCTTTTTCGTAACTTTTCCAGCCATCTGTCATATAAATAATAATGTTGAAAGGTGCCAGTAAAGCTAATAGGCGCACATATACAGGATCTTAAGCAATAACGCGTTATTTTAGGTAGAAAAAAGGCTTCATTTATGATCTGATAATCGTCGCCAAACTCATATCAAAACCACGGATGAAGCCTGTGACGATTATCGCTATAAAACACCAGTTAATGCAATTCTTCAGTGACATTTCTTTGCAACATATTGCCTTCCAATGTGCGTTTATGAAACGCATCAGAAATATCGAGCCCCACGTGTTGATCCTCAGCCTTATCGCTGCACTGAGCACGGGTAAAATCACGTCTATTGCCCAGTTACACCAAAAATTTAATGGCCTGTGCCCGGATAAAAAGCAACCAGTCAGTTACCGCCCCTTTTATAACCAGCTCCGTAAAGCGGCTTTTGTCGAATTTGTCAAAATATTGGTCAGATTTGCCATGGCGCAATGGGTAGAGAAACAGGTCTCCTCACCCCAAAAACTCATGAAATTTAAACAGGTTATTCTCCAGGATGGGAGTTCGTTCAAAGTCCATTCTGCCCTGGCCGATGTTTTTCCCTATCGCTTCAGGACAACGGGGGCCGCGGTGGAATGTCACATGACAATGTCCTTGCTGACTCAGTCACCGGTAAAAATGACCGTGACCGCAGATACCGCCCCTGAGCGGGCTTACCTGCCTGTACCGGCGATGTTACGTGACCAATTATTATTGGCCGATGCCGGTTATGTCGACTTTGCGTATTTTGAGCAAGTGTCACTTTCCGGTGGTTCGTTTATTGTCAGGGGAAGCAAGTCCCTTAATCCTCAGATAGTGGTGACCCGCAATGGTCAGGGGAAATTATTGCCCAAGCTGCTCAATAAGCCGCTGAAATCCATCACTCGCCGAACCAACCGTTCCGAAGTGCTGGATCTGATTTGTCGGCGTAATGGCTATGAATTTCGCTTAATTCGTCGCTGGTTTGCCGAAGAAAAACGCTTTTGTCTCTGGTTGAGCAACTTGTCCGTGGAAGAGTTTACGGCTAATGACATCATGGATATTTATCGTTGCCGCTGGCAAGTAGAACTGCTGTTCAAAGAGTTAAAATCACACACAAACTGGCATCGATTTGCCACGAGAAAAGAAACGTTAGTCACGGGCCTCATTTGGCTGAGTTTGCTGGCTCTGTTGCTCAGACGTTCGCTGGCCAGCAGATTATTCCCCGCCGTTTCATTGCTCAAAGCAGCCCAAAATACGGAAGTCTGGCTGTGGCCCATAATCGAAAACCTACTCCAACGGGCGTGGTCGGAAACCGGTTTTTGGCTGGAAAAAGCCCAAGCGTATTTATGTCAGAATGCGTTCAAAACACCACAAAGAAAATCATGTAAATACAAAACATTGGATGCGTGTTTTGAAAGGCTTAATGCTTAAGAGCCTGTATATGAATAGGCGCATTAATGTCTTTTTTGTTCTTGGACCAAAAACATGGGCGATCACTTTTCGTCTTATTCTGTCGTAGGCATAAAAGAGCCAACGAGGCGGCTTCTTTGACTTTACGTAAGACCATTGTTCATCCATTTCGCAGCAGACAATCACTTCAGTGCCAGGTTTAATCGCTTCTGTTACCGATTTGGGTTTGAGTTTTTTAAATGCCGAAGTACGGTATTCAGGCCAATCCCCATCACTCGTGCTGTCGCCCGACATCCCGTTCCATTCATAGCCATATCGACGATTTGCTTATGGGTACCAAGACGACAAGCGGCATAAGTGAACTCCAGTTGCCAGGAGTGACGGCAGGATTGGCAAAGATAACGTTGGTGACCAGAACGCGAGCACCCATTGCGATGGATCCCTTTCACTGCGGAACAAGAGGGGCAAGTTACATCAATCTTTGCCATTTGAATGTTTTCCAAATAGACAGACTATACATGATTCAATAAATTGATGTCACGACCGTGTTTTTATATCGATTTATTTTTGATGGAATATATTTAACAACATGAAAAATAATAAGAAAGAAGGTTTGCTATGGTGTTCAATCACACAATAATAAAAAAGACTCTGAAACTTAGAGGCTAAATAGAGAGAAACATGAAGACAAAATATTTACAAAAATTATTTTAATTTATTTACATAGATGACTTCATATCCATCATTTGTTGGATAGATAAAAGCATCTTTATTAGCGGTTGGAAGGCTAAATGAGGCAGAAAATGCCCCATATGATATTGACGTAAAAGGAGAACTCTTCCAGATATCTCTGTTTTTATTATCATATAAAACAATAAAATATTTGTCTCCCAAAATGACATACTTCCACATTGCATATGGAGATATTGGCAATTTCTTATATACCACTGCGGTATATTGACCATCTTCACCCCTATCCTCAAAATATTTATTCCAATTACCGAAGAACAATGTTGATGGAAATAACATCCATATTATAAAAATAATGATAAAAAACAAAACCAGCCATGGTTTTCTAAAAAAGAATTTATATTTATTTTTCATAGGTGAATAGTTTTATATTGTGGTAACGGGTTCATCCATAAAATATCAGAAAAAACAATAAAATCACTACCTTCATTATGTTTTTTCTGCCATTTTCTAAAACTATCATTATTTACAGGAATATACCCATTATATTTAATCCATAAGGCCAGCCAACTTCCAGTCGCATAAAGAGCGGCATAATCAACGGAACTAATTTTATCTAATATACCATTTTTACTCCAAATGCCTAAAGGTTCATTAGCGCCAACAAAATCATAGGTATCTTTTAAATACATGCCAATCTGTTCGGTGACAAAAATATCTTTACTGTTTAATTTATCCACATGTCCCTTAACAGCCACCTTCATATTGGAATTACCCATAGCCCCATCCGGCAAGTTTTCACCAATAGCAGGCAGGGTAAACTCAATGCCGTTATGTTGATTAAAATGGAGAAAAACCGCTTTATCAGTAAAACCATTTCAGTGAATGGCACTCAGGGGCGGTTTGTGGTTCTGATTTTCAAGGATGAAGATTGAGGCTCATGTAAGATGAAAAACATTGGGATAACGGGTTGACGTGATAAAAAACATTTATAATCAGTAAGTTATGTTTTTTTTGAATTATCCCGTATTATCCCATTGCATCCCGTAATGTGATGTGAAGATAGATAATGTTGTATTCTGATAATTTAGTTATCCCGAAAAAGATTTTTTTGGTAGGCTATACGCAATTAACTTGAAGAGGCGGGTTTTAAAATCTGGAAGTTATCAGTCAACCGAGTGGTGAGTTCTTTCGCTTTTTCTGGCAATGTGACATGAAAAAAGTGGCACAGCGTTTCACGGAATGTTTTGGTATCCGGAAAATAGACATTGTTTCGTACCTGCTCATTCACATACTTCCATAATCGCTCAATCGGGTTGAGATTAGGGCTGTAAGGCGGCAGGTAGTGCAACTCAATATTCAAAACCTCGGCAAAAAATTGGACGACTCCGGAACGGTGATAACCCGCACCATCCAGAATAATGTGGATTTTTTGCGAAAGTGGGTAGGTTTCCCGGATTGAGCCGAAAAAAAGGACGACATTTTTCGCGTTAATCGTCGGATATTCACGAACAATAGTCTCTTCAATCCGTTGTAAATTAAGGGCACCCATGATGTTGAGTCGAGTACGACTGCCTGTGGTTTCAACCACTTTGACGTGCTTCCGCCCGCTCTTCATCCAGCCATAACTTAATTTTGTGGACAGGGTCGGGTGAACCGCATCAATAAATAAAATAGGCGCATTCTGGCCACATTCTTCTTTCAGCGCGTTGTAGGTTTCAATAAACTGTTGCTGTTTATCCGCATCAAATTTATGCGGAGCACCCATTGGCTTCTTGTAGCTGAAACCTTGACGGTGAAGCCATTTCGTCATTCCTGCGACAGTGAAAGTCACCTGCCATCGTGCCCGAACATAGGCCACAATTTGTGCGGTAGTGTGCATCAAATTTGCCATCAGATACTCAACTAATTCTGTTGTTTGTTCGGCAGACAAACGGCTTTCAGAGCCCCCATTTTCAGGGGCGAGTTTTTCCTCAGAGAAGTAATCTTTCAGATGGCGGCTCACCGTACTTTCATAGATCCGCAAAGCCTGAGCAATCATCTGGGCAGTCCAGCCTTCTGAGGCCAAAAGCACGGCCTTGATGCGGTCACGTACTCGTCCATCGCGAGTCGTATCATGCATCAATTCGAGGGCTTCTTTTTGGGCATCTGTTAGATTAATTTTCATGGGCGCAATCATGATCTGATACAAATGAAAAATCAAGCATCTTCAATGACGACGGGTATATAATTAATTGAATATTAGAGAGTTAAAAATAGTATTTCTGTGCTACGGGATAAGTGGGATAAAATGGGGTAGGATAACCATTTGAAATAAATACAAAAATATCTATTTATCCCGTTATCCCGTGAAAATCTATGTAGTTATATATGAATGATGATATATACGCAATTAACTTGAAGATGCAGGTTTTAGGGTCTGGAAATTATCAGTCAGCCGAGTCGCCAGTTCCTGTACTTTTTCTGGCAATGTGACATGAAAAATATTAAAAAATAATGAAATCTTCTAAAAAAGAAGTTTCTCAGCCTATAAAAGGTCTTTATGGACTATCAATTCAAATCATATAGTCAGGGTAACAAGAAAAAATCATTACCTGTTTACTTTATTCTTGTCCCTTTTGGCATCTGGATAGCTTACATGATTTGGTCTATAAGTTTAGGCCAGAGAGTTGTGATGTTCGAATGGTTCCCAAAATGGACCATTTCTATTACTTTTGCCGCTTTTGTGGGTCGTGTATTCAACCTGTTGATTGGCCATCAATAATAGAACTTACGTTCGATGAATGTGCCAATGATCTTGTCATGCATTTCAACTGACTTAGAATAACCCAGCGTCTTGCGATTGAGTCGCTTTAGCCTGTTACGCAGGTTCAGATTTTCTCGTTCAATACGTTGAGTATAAAGTTTACCGGTGATATGTTTCTCATCAGCCAATATGTCATATGCCCCGAAATTATCGGTGCACCAGAATGCCACATCAAAAGCGGATAACTTTTCCAGCAACGTCCTGAGTGTCTGTTTGCTACGAGCGCCAAAAGCGTGAGCGACAATACGTTTCAAGCGAGGCTCCCACGCGTACCACAGCCAGCGTTGCCGTTTTTTGTTACTGATGAATGACCCCATTTCATCGACTTCACAGATAAGCTGAAGCTCAGGGGTATCCAGCGGCAGCGTGGTTACACATCGCGGCGCGAGTTTTTTAAAGTGCGTACAACAGCGTTAATGCTGACATGAAGTGCCCGTGCCGTATCACGAATACCGGCGTTATTCATGGCAAGCTCGACGATTTGCTCTTTCATACCCGAATGGCAAGCCCGGTAAGTGTATTCGAGCTGGAAGGTTCTACGACAGGACTGGCAATAATATCGTTGATGCCCACCTTCTCCTTTACCGTGTTTTTTAACAGGCGTGGTTTGGCCACAAAACCGACACTTCACTTCAACTAATGCCATCACTATCCCTCACGTATTTACCCTCATTATACGTGAGAAACAACGGGATGAATACGTGACCAAAAATTTTAAAGTTGCATATACAGATACTCAAGGCAATCACACTCATTCTGTATATATAGGTTCCCATCACCATACTGTTTCAGGAGTAACAGCAAATACGGGCAATGGGGAGATAATAGATATTACCAATGGTTATATTATGTTGATGGGATGGTGTAGGTTAAAATAAAGATACCTACATGAATTAGATTCTAGGTTTGCGTAATCAACTTAGTACTACAGCCGTACGCCCCATTGTGGCATGATAACGCCTGACATTTTTTCCTGAAATACGGGGAGGTGTTCAATGCACTTACCGACTCACGCCTGGGAACAGGAACTGCTCTCACTCCATACTCGTCTGGCTCCGTTGTTTCACCATCCCGGCCCACAACAACGCAGCCTCGCTTATCTCCGGGGACTGCTCAGTGACGTTGAGCGTAAAAATGGCTGGCAACTGGCGGAATGGATAGGCGAACGTACGCCTGATGGGGTTCAGCATCTGCTGGAGCGCGCCCACTGGGATGTTGATATCGCCCGCGATATTTTGCGCGACTATGTCACAGAGCATTTGGGGGATGAACACGGGGTGCTCATTGTGGATGAAACCGGCTTTATCAAAAAAGGCACGCATTCTGCCGGTGTGCAACGTCAATACAGTGGCACCGCCGGTCGCGTCGAAAACAGTCAAATAGGCGTCTTTCTCTGTTATGCCGGTCAGGGCGGTCATGCCTTTATTGACCGGGCGTTATACCTGCCCAGACAATGGACGATGATCGGCCCCGCTGTGAAGCTGCCGGCATTCCTGACGCCGTCCCCTTTGCCACTAAACCCCAACTCGCCCGGCAGATGCGGGAACGCGCATTCGAGGCCGGGATGCCTTGTCGCTGGGTGACGGCAGATGCCGTTTATGGTCAGGATCGCCGCCTGCGCTGCTGGCTGGAATCCCGATATCAACCGTTTGTGCTGGCGATCCCCAAAAATGAACCGTTGTGGTGGCAAGGGCCAACTTTTGTCAGAGGTGTCAGATTGTCTACAATCTGACACCTCAGCGATGGGAAACCCATTCGGCGGGGTGGGGAGCGAAAGGCGAACGTCAGTATGACTGGGTTCGGGTACCGCTCTGGCGTTTACAACTCAGTGAGAAAGAACGGGAATATGGCCATTATCTGCTGGTTCGTCGCAGCCGGGATGAAAAACAGGAACGGGCTTACTATATCGTGTATGCGCGCAGAGACCAGGCGGCTCTGAAAACCCTGGCTCAGGTGGCAGGTTGCCGCTGGGAAATTGAATGGGGTTTTGAGGAAACAAAGGGAGAATGCGGTCTGGATCATTACGAAGTGCGGCAATGGCACAGTTGGTATCGGCACATCACCTTATCGCTCCTGGCCCATGCAGTGCTGGCAGTTTTGAGAAAAAAAACGCCGACGGGGCTGGTAGCCCTCAGTGTGGCGGAACTGCGTAGGCTATTGTCAAAATTGATGAAAAAGGCCGGAGAGACCGTCGAACAGGTTTTACATTGGTCAGACTGGCGGCGGCGACATCAATACTCCGCACAACAATGTCATTATCAGAGCCGGGATAACCTGATGATTACAGAGCACTTACGACTGTAGTACTAGCCGCTACTTTGATTCGTATGGTCAACCAATTGAGCGTAAAGTGCGCGAGAAGCCGCTGGAATAATCACTAATCTGCTGTTATTTATCTGGGCGTCTTAATGTTCATGGGATGTGATAAATGTCATGGAGGGAAATATGAGAACACTTCATTACCGTAGCGGTGTTAATCGGTTATACCTCACGCTACTGCCAGAAGGTATCCTATGGGTATCCTAGAAAAAACTAAGGGGTCGCATTTTGATGCAACCCCTTGATAATTCTGGTGGCCCCTGCTGGACTTGAACCAGCGACCAAGCGATTATGAGTCATAAAATCGGCATGTTTTGAAATGTTCGGATTTGGCTTTGTTTGTATTTTTAATTGTCTATAATCAATCAGTTATGATGTTAATTTTGTTTCTTTTTGGTTGCCTGATATCCTCATTGTATCATCCTTACCTGACCCGTTACCTGACCCGAAATTGGCATCGGGTCAGGTAATGCTCATCCTTATAAAGGTAGATTTATGGCCGCTAATCTTACCGAGACTGCTATACGTGGATTGAAGACAAAAAGTACTGCGTACTACGTGTGGAGCAACAGCGCTCAGCGTGGCACCGGCAGGCTTGGTGTTAAGGTTCAGCCTTCAGGCAGTAAGGTTTTTTATTTCCGTTATTACGTTGAGAAAGGGAAGAAAGAGAAGTTCATCCAGTTGGGCATCTGGCCTGAGATGAAACTGGTGATGGCCAATGAGCTGGCGAAAAAGTATGGTGCCTGGCTTATTGAAGGAAAAGAACCGCAACAAGAGCTTGAGCAACAACGCCTGGCCGAGCAGCACATCATGCAGCTTCATCGTTCGCAGGGATCGTTTAAAGAACTGGTTCACGGTTACGTCAATAAGATGAAGCTCGACAACAAGCGGACGTGGGCTGATGTATTGAAGCGCATGGAGCGAGAGTGCTACACCGTTATTCCTCGTGATACCAAAGCGACAGCATCCTTAATGAAAGTGTGCGAGTACTTCAAGCCAACCCTAGGAGCGAAGATCGACCAGTATTGCTTCCGCTCAGATCTCCAGGCCATCATCCGCCCAGTAACAGCGCATGGCAATAAATTAGCAAACAGAAGGGCTATCTCTCGCCTGCATGGCGGTATTTGTGAATAGGCTCACCTGTTTGGGTATGCACAGCAAGAATTGGATAGACAAAGGGGCCTTGACCACTGGGATCTGTAGCCTGTGCATATTCATCGTCGGTTTTAGGCAGATTGTTCTCGGGGCACAAATAAAAAATCATCGGTGCGCGAATAGTGAACTCACGTGGTTCGAGTATGTAGTCTCGCTCAATCACTTCCTGCTGCGCCTCGCTTAGAGCTGGGTTGACAATAAAACGTACAGGGATCGCGATCTCCCACGAAGTGTCTTCACGCGGTGGGGCTGCAGCTGGGACAATCAGTTCCGGTAAGCCCAGAAATCGCGCCAAAACAAAGTCCTTAAACGTAGAACTGTCCCAGTCATAGGCACGTACATGCTGACGGCCATTGACGGTAATAATAATCGTAGGGGTCAGTGTACGGGACGTGCCTTCAGGGTTTTCCATTGACGCATAGACTACTTGCACTTGGCCCCGCAGCTCGATCGCTGACAAAAAAATTGCCAGTGTGCGGCTATGCACTGCGCGATGTATGAGTGGAATTTCCTGCGCGTGAGCCGTTTGTGGCGATTGAAACTCAGCCGTCGCACGCCATATTAGGTCGTTGTCTCCCAGTAAAACAGGCACAAACGTCTCACTGGGAAAATATCCCTTTCGGCCGCCTCCCTGTTCGAAAGCATTACCTGGTGCTATCTCAAGGTAGGTTCGTACGTCGGTACGGGCTTGCTGCGCTGAGACACCAAATTCTTCAGCAATCATGCGTGAAGTGACTTTTCGCTCCCATAGTAGCTGGCGCTCGATATAGCGCAAACGCAACCACTGTGCGTGGCTGAGGGATGTTTTGTGTTTCTCAAGAAACGTTGAGTAATACATACCAGTTTTGTTTTGTCTTTGCAGGTTAATTATTGGCAATCTGATGTATGGATTCAGTATAGGAGGTGAACTGCTTCAAAACAAATAACATTGCTACTTTAAAAATTTAGGCAAAGTTTCTTTGCCTAAATTATTTTGCCGTACTATAGTGGCCCTGTTACTTAGGGAGAATACTATGTCGCTAGAGTTTTTGGAGCAGGCTCGTAATGAATCTATGGCACGCCGCGAGCTGACTATTCAGTCTCATGCATTGCTGGTCGTGCGGACGCTGGATTCAATCTATCGCACCCTACAGCGCAATCCGTGGGAAGGCGTCGAGCTTGATGCGCTGGCGGCTATTATGCATCTCTTTGACGCTATGCTTTATTATGCTGACCGCGAGCGCCAACCCGGTATGACGCGGAAAGAAGCGGAGTTATGCCTGGTTGGGCACCTAAATGAAGCTTATCCGGGACAAGAAGCCTCGGCCTACGCGCAGGTTGCCAGCAAGATTTTTGCAGCGATTAAAGACCCTTTCCGTCTCCGTTATTACGATTTCACGCAACGAACGCATTCCGAAGAACAGATAGTCCGTCTGGTCCGCTACGACCAGCTATCCGGCTCAGATGTAATTCTCTGGTCACTGACCGATGAAGGAATGCTGTTCTATACCCTCCGTTTGGATGAAACGCCGATTGAGCGCGCGGCTATTCTGGCCTGGCGCACGTTAAAAACCATCCGTCGCGGTGAGATCGACAAGGCCGTGCATCAGATTCAGTCAACTCAGAGGCAACTGGAGCAATATCTGATTGGGATGCGGATGAAAGTACGCGCCGCTCAGTCTGGTGATTTGAGTGCATCCTATGCGCGTGATATTCGTCCGGTACTTAATGACTCATTTGATAAGACTGGGGAAGTGCTGGAGCATATTCGGACCACGATGTCGGCCATTACGGAAATGCTCGTTGATGGACGCTCAGAATTACACCCCGATAAATTAAATAAGCTGCGTAATGCGCAAGAGATTTTTGCCGATGTCTGCATATTTACTCAGCGCTATCAAGACTGCTTACATGATGTGAACAAAGATTTTGAGCGAGCTCGCCTGAAACTCATTATTCCCAGAGATAACACCCTTTTTCGTGAAACGCTGGAAAAAGGTGCACTCAAACCCTTGCTGTTACATTCCCCCGACATTGTCGAAAAGGAAATAGATGATCTCATCACGCGCGTGCTGGCTCCCCGAAGTCAGGATGATGATAGACACATCCTCTTTGACCTTGAGGCGCTGCTGAATCTCTATCTTGATAGATTTGAACAAGCGCTGCCACATGAGATACAGGACCCTACCGACCAGCCCGTAGCTATTGAAACTACCCTGCGTGGGATCCCTGAATCTGTCATTAAGAAATGCAGTGATTGGGTGAGTGACCGGTTGAAGAATCGGGGGCATGTGAGCTTTAGAGATGTTTTCGACGCCTATGAGTGCGACGAATTGTCCGAACAAGAACAACAGGTTTGTTTACTTCATATTGGCAGTGTGGCGGCTAACAGTGATCCCACAATAGAGGTGGAGATAAGCGGTGACGCTATCGAAACAGCGCGGTGGTGGGCTAGCAATTTAAAACTGTTAACGGTAGCTCCCGTACACCACTTTGAGGAGTAGTCATGTCCGACAACACGCATCAACAAGCTAAACGCTACGCCGAGATTGCCACACAGGCAATTATGAACTCACTGGGATACAAAATGGGAGATGAGCCGCTCCAACGCGCGCTAGACCTGCAAGGTGATACCTTGTTTGCTGAAATTATCCGTGGCGTCGCGGCAGGCATGAAATTGCGGTACCTTGGGATTCATGAGTCGTACGGGGTGTTACTGGCAGCAGATGGCCGAGGCCCATTTGCTCCGTCTTTAGGTTGGCTGAACAAGCGCCTGCTGCCAGAAATAACGGGGGAGCAGTTGAGTAAAGAACGCAAAGAGCAGCGACTGTTTGCAGGCTTGACTCTGATTGCGCTGCTGGCCGAGCTGTTTCCAATTCCGGACACGGTTCGTGTCGAATTCGGTCAGAGTAGTGCCATTAATGCTGCCTCGGTAGTGGCCAGGCTCAATGATGTTGCCGACCAGGTAATTGTACAACGCAAGGCCGAGGGCGACGATACCGTCGACGGTCTACTAACGGTGGCCAGGTTTGTGCAGGAAGAACGCATTCCTCGCATTCACGACGAAAAGGTGGGCCGTGTCTCGAGTATTCGCTCACAAACAGAAATGGCCACGCGCTGGATACAGCTGCTGCAGGAGGAAGGTTTTCTGGCCGAAGACAGCAGTCTGTCGGGTGAGTCCGACTGGTATCCGACTCAAAAGCTCAAACACTATCTGCGCCATACCGGCATCGAAGAGACGGTGCGTTTTGTGATGAGCATCAGTCCAGCCACAGAAGATCGGTCGTTAGATCTAGTTGAAAGCGATATCGCTGCATTAGTAGGCACCCCAAGGTTCCCTCCGGTCAATGAACGACCTGCCCCCACTGGAACCTCAGATACGCAACGCTTGCTGGAGATTTAAATATGTGGCTGATTAAACGGGTTTATATAGATGGCGCAGGCCATGAAGAAGCTTTCTACAAAGACCTCACGCTGGACTATATTGGCCTGTCTCAAGCAGTCGATAGTCCTGCTATTGAACGGCAGCGCTCGCCCGTCAGGAATGCGAAGGTGGTGACCAGTACCTATCAACAGCTTGTTAATGGGGGTGGCAAGTCAACTTACATCGCACTACTGTTATCGATTTTTGAGCCCTCCGTTAGTGATTTCACCCAATACTTGGCTAACCGTCGGCAAAGTGAATACCACTACCGCAATTATTTCTATAAAGAGCTCTCTGTTATCCTGGTAGAGATGGTCAATGAATCAGGCCAAACGTTATTACTGGGGCATGCTCATCAGCGCAATGGGGATGATGTTGACCGCACGCTGTTTATTTGTGATGCGCCTGACTCCCTGTTGGGGGCGCCATTTGACGAAGTCCCTTCTTATTCCCGCGCGGAACGCGATTCTGAGCTACGTTCCTACGCTAATAGCCTGCACAGCTTCGAAAGCTGGCTTAATCTCAAAGCGGGCGGCGAGGGGGGGATGCACTGGCGCAAAACCTCCAGGCAGAGTGAATGGCGCACATTTTTGCTGGAACAACAAATCAACGTTGATCTCATCAAAACAATGGTGACTTTCAACTCCGAAGAAGGTGGCTTGACCCGTTTTATTGAATACAAAACTGAGCATGATTTCCTTGGTGCGTTCTTTGCTTGCACCATGTCTAAAGATGCAGCTGAGCGGTTGCGGGAACTGGTAGCGCATGAAGTTGAACGTCAGGGAGAGCTGGAAGGTATCCGTCGTAACGAGTCATTTCTCAAGGACGTGCTGGCTAACTGGCAGACGTTTCTTGAACCCGCCAAACAACTGGAAAGCACTCAGACGCAGCTGCAACTGTTGGATGACGGTTTCCGCGAATCAATGCGCGATCTCACAGCCTTTATTGGGGAAGCTCAGATTGAACAGATACAACTAGAAGAAGACACGGGAAACTTGCAAAAATACATTGACCAGAAGAGGTTTCTGCTTGAACAGTTGGGCAAGCGCAGAACGCTGCTTGAATATGATTTCGCGCAGCATCAGCTCAACAAACAAAAAACCAAGGTCGACGCACTTAAAGATGAAGCCGATGCCAATCAACGTCAAATTGATATTACTCGTACTGCTATAGACTACAAAGCTTATGCGAAGGTGCGGGATGCGTACCGTCAGGCAGACGAAGATCTGAAGGTATTCCAAAGTGAAACGGAAAGGCCACTGCAGGTGATTTTTGAGCGTACTGCTGGTGAGGCCTTGGGCGTATTAGAGTGGGCAATCAACAGGCATCGCCAGCAGGAGGCGAAACTTGTGGAAGAGCAAGGGCAGATAAGCAAGGAAAGTAATGCCCTTAGACAGTCATACGACGAGCTACAAAAGAAGTTGGGCGGCCTGGAGGTGGGTCGTGACAGATATAAAATAGACAAACGCCAGGGTGAATTGCAACGGGAAAAACTTTGTGAAGTTGGGTTGATCCAAAAGGGAGAAACGCCTAGTGTTGCTCAATACCGACTGGAATTAACCTTACATGATGCGCAGCAGAGTGAAGAGCTGGCTAATACTGATCATTATCAGAAAGAGCAGGCGCTGGAAGCGCAGCAGAATGTCGTGACAAATGCGTTAGTTGAGCAAAGTAAGGCGCAGCAGACGTGCACTCAAGCAGATCTAAATCACCAGTTGGCAATGGATAGCGCGCAGGGCTTAGTAAAAACCTATCAAACACTACCAGCGTCAACGCAACATGATCTTGATGTTGAGGACATAAGTTGGCACAACGAGCGGTGCGGATTACAGCTCGAGAAGGTATTGAATGCGAATGCTCAAACGCTGAATGAAATGAAACAGCGCTTACTGCAAGCACAGCACGAACTGGAAGAGTTAAAACTGACGGGGCATGAACTGGTCACTAAGCAGAACAATCAGGCGCTTGAAGCGTTCTATGCGGCGGGCATTGCACGGGATAAGCTCTGGGCATTTCCCCACTATCTGGCCTCTGTCTTCCTCGATGAGGCGGAGAGTATCGCTGCAGTGATCGATCATGATCCAGGCCGCTACCTGAGCCTGGTCGCACTTGATGATGCAACTTTTGAGTTAGTCCACAAAATCAGTGAGAAATTGCCCTGGAAGAAAGCACCTATTGCTATTCATCTGCTGGATGAAGCACAGGATCTCCGCAGGGAAACGCCTGAATTGGTGCAGGTCGTCCTCTCAAACCCCGATAAACACGGTTATAGCAAGGCCGCTTACAATGCCCGGTTGCAAGAGTTGGAGGACACTGTAGCGTCGCAGGAGACCAGTGTGAAGGCTGTGGAGGACGCCTTTAATATACTGGAATCTTTCAGGGGTGACTGGCGTTTGCATTACGATCAGTATGGTAAGCATTGGGCAAGACTAGTTGATCACCGCGAGCAGGCTCGCTTACTGCTGGAAAATGCTGATGTAGCACTTAAGCAGGCGGAGCATTATGCGCAAACACTGCGCGACGAGAAGGCTGATGCTCTGGCGCGGTTAAACAGTGCTCAACAGCAAAAAATTCAGGCCGAAAAAGCACGTGATAAACTGAACCGTTTTGTTGAAATGGAATGGGCGAAGCGTGAAACGGCGATAATGAAACTGGAACAGCTAGCCGAGCAGATTCAGCGAAGCGAGGAGACTCTTGTTAACCTGAGGGAGGCGCAAGAGCGGCAGAAAGAGCTCGCGGATAACAAGAGCGCCGAACAAACCTGTATAAGTATCCAGATTAGCGAATGGAATAATCTATCCAACGAGCCGTTCTATTCAGAGATTACGGCGACTGAAGGTATGGAAGGACGAAGCCCCAAAGATGCCCATGAGAAGGCTGCTCAGGCGCTCAAACAATTACTCGAAGCAGCCAACGGTGATCAGGTTACCGCCCTCAAGAAACAACGGAAAGATGCTGAACAGGCACAACGTTACGCCTCTGAGCGTTTGATAGCTCAACCCATCTACAGTGCATATCCGGATGAGGTAAAAGCGGAGGCTATCAATGAGCTAGCGGTAATTAACAACCGCATCACACGCCTTAACGAACAGCAGAGGCAATTCACGCAGAATCTAATTAACTCGAAGGTAACTCTGCAAAATTTGTCCCAAAATTGCGCGAATGCCCGCAACGCGCTTGATGAGGACTTTGTGTGGAAAGAGAAACCCGTCGAAATAGAGGCAATCCAAACGTCTTTGGCTGAAATCGCCAACAGCCTCCATGAAACTGAATACCAGCTCAAACTCCAACTGGAGAAAAAAGCGCTGCTGTTGAAGAAGATGGAAAATGTGAAAGAACGACTACAGAACGCCAAAACAGCTCAGGCGACGATCCAGTCCATAACTCCGAGCTCTGCGGCGGGTCTGCCTAGTAGGATTCTGAGTATCACTGAGTATGCTGACGCGCTGAGTAAGCAATGCCAAATGTACGCAAGCCTAAAAGAAACGCTTAAACAGCAAAGTATACGTGTCGCTACGGTCTGGGGACACTTCCGCAAAAGAATCGAAGAAGAGTTGGCTAAGGGCCCAGATATCCGAGCCAGTCAGGAATACTTACGACAGTTGGACTCAGTCGCAACTTATCATGAAGTTTTGGGCGACTTGGACAGGGTCGGTACAGGGATCACGCAGGTATTCGAAGCGGTGCAGGACAGCTTGGAACAATTCCAGCGTTCGATTGAACTGACTGTCACCCATCTGACTGCACATCTGGAGGGGGCGATAAAACTCCTCAAGCGCGCGATGTCGGTCAAAATTCCTGATGACTGTCCTGTACTGCCTGGTCGGCCCATTATCAAAATGACTGACCGGCTCCGTGATGTCACAGCTGATCTCAGGGGTTTTGCCAGTGGCCGCTTACAGCAGTGGATAGCCCGAGGGCAGGTACCCCGTGCGCCAAACCGGGATGCCTTGACAGCAGATTTGGTTCAGTCGGTATTTGGCGAAGGAGAGCTGGAAGTACGTCTGCTGAAGACGAACGCCAGTCGTCCACAATGGACTCCTGTCACCCGGCTCGAAGGCTCAGGTGGGCAGCGCCTCACATCTGCCTTTTTGCTGTTTGTGACAGTCGGCAAAGTGCGTGAATACGATACGGGTATTTCAAGTGCAGGATTCTTACTGGCCGACAACCCGTTGGGCAAATCGAATGCTGATGACTTGATGCGAATTCAAACCCAAATGGCCAGGGCTTATAAAATCCAGCTCATCTACTTGACTGGCATCTCGGATGAAAACGCCCAGTCGATGTTTGATAACCATCTCTTCCTGAACAAAGTTCAGAAACTGAGGCGGCGCGATCTGGTAACCGTTGATAAAGAACGCCACGCCCTGTGGTCGGCTTCCCTGGTTGCTAAGCCAAAGTCCGAACCAGTCTTTTAAGGTAGATATGGTATGAGTAGCGTAATGATCTGGCTATCCCGGCTGGAGTCGACAGCAAATAAGCACCGTTTTGCAGCCGGTAAGGCCGTCCGAACAGTTAAAGCCAATGCGATTCTGGATGAGATATTAGAAACACATAGCCAAGAGGCTTTGCGCCAGGATGTTCCAAGTTTATTGAGTCAGGCCGTTACGCAACTGCTTGAAGGGGACTGGCGGGCTCAGCCTAAGCATAAAGCTAGCTGGCATCGCTACTGGCGGGGTATGAGCCTACCAAATACTTTTGTTTACGAAGGTGCCATCGTCCCTACAAAAACTGCATCAGAAATAGCCTGGCATCCCTGGTTGGCGGAACGTATTACAGGGCAACTGCCACTGCCAATCAAGGCACGTTTACAACAGTTGAATACATATCTCTTTCGCCAAACTAAGGGCGACAAGCCACTCTTTCCGGGCTTGCTCGGACACCGTGAGCGGTCTCTGCTTATATTTGGTGATGAAAAAGCACTGGATTCCATGCCGCCTGACGGCTGGAAGCATGTCACACTGACTTTGGCTGATATGGGCGCGTTTCGACGTGCTCCGCCTTTACCGTATGAGTCATCAGGTTGCCGCGATCTTCCGGCTATCATTGTTGAAAACTCTGATGTGTATTATCGACTTTGCCAACTTAATCGAGTTCAGACTCACTGGTCACTGGTTATTTATGGCGCGGGAAACAAAGTGTCAGGCCAAGCAGAGTGCGTGTCACAACTTCTCAAGGTCGAACAGGTAAAACAACTGCTCTATTTTGGCGATTTGGATGTGGCGGGCTTAAAAATCGCCCATCAGCTGTACTGTAAGCTACTTAGTGATTACGATATCAGCCTACAATTGGATCGGTGGCTCTATGATGAACTGATCTTAAATTGCTGGGTGACGCCTGAAGGAAATGCCAACAGCGAACGGTTCGATTTTGAGTCGCTGTGTGGTTGGATGCCGCGCTTTGTTTTACGACAAATGAAGATGCTGCTCGCGACCCATCAGCGTCTGCCTCAAGAGGGAGTGGCATCGTTGGGTTTGGTCATATAGCCTGATACTTTTTGTATGCTCGTCTCATGGTGAGCGTTCACTAAACAGGAAGGCTCTCATGCTTATGAAAACTGTAATGTTGCTCCCAAGTTATAAACCCTCGTATATCCCCTTCACGCGAGCCGCCACGATTTAATCGATGCCTGACCGTTTTTCCAGAAGATACTGGCAACGGAATGACACCACAACGTGCTACTAGTGCGGCCTCGCTTTTTAGGCGGACCGGATTATCACCTGCCGTTATCTATCGTTTGGCAAGATTTCGAAGTGAGCAGCTCGGGTCAAGCCCTCTATCTCACTCGTGATGGAGCTAAGATTCTATTCGTCAACATCATCGAAAATACTCCTACCTGATGACAAATTTGCACTCTGGGCTTCTTCTGTTTCTAATTCTTCGTAATCCACAGCCTCGGATTGCTTCTGCTTCATCCTGTTTTTTTTGGCTTCGATTTCACGAGTAAATTGTTCAGATTTTTGCCATTCATCTTTATCATAAAAATCCTCACAGTATAATTCATTGTTCTCGTCACGAAATCGCTCCAAAAGGCGTGTGACATCGTAAAATGCTTCGTCTACATCATCGTCTGTAGCCCAAGAGTCCTCTATATCTTGGATTATTTCATTCATGTTAGAGTAGAACTCGACTTTTTGGACAGAAAGCCTGGCTTCATTCTCTTCTTTTGAGAGTAAAACTCCGACAAAGTCGGCGTCAATGAAACAATCTGAATGGTTTATTGCGGCAAGGGCGCTCAGTTTGTCCAGTGCTTTTCTTCTGAGGTCATCCCCGAGTAGACCATTTACATTCAGCCTACTCAGTATTGTCAGGCTATTATCGTATGTTCTCGCAGAGCTGATTAAATCAAGCAAATAAGTCTTTGCTTCGCCGCTATTGAAATAAAGCCCCAAGAATTCAATTGAACATCTGCTTGCCAAAAAAGTGAGTATTGGCCTACTGATGAGGGCTCTGTTACCACTGGGATCGATGATGTTCAGAACACTTTTGAACATACTGTGCGGCACAACCAGTTTTATCCCCTCGATCCCCATATCCCCACAACTGATTTCCTCGATTAATCTTTCCTTTGTGACTCCTGAAAGGTAGATATCGATGAGTTCTGGATTACCCGAAACATCAGTTGCGAAAGCATCGCGAATGGTTGGGTGGCGGAATTTCCAGTAGTGTTCGTCTTGTGTTTTACTTATTCTGATAAGTGAATCATCCAATGCTGACAATGCTGCTTTTACGTCGCCAAGATTTGATTGCATGGACGTGATGATATTGGTTGTCTGAGGGTTTTCAAACCGAAGTGGGATTGGTAGCTCCCCTCCATTTGAAAATATAAGGGCTAATGCCGCTCTTTCAGCGGGTGCAAGCCCACCAATAATGTCTGCCATGATCCCCGTAGGATTTGAGAAAAAACCAACGACTGCAGCTTCGTTAGGCACAAGCTTATTCGTGAACTGCGGATTGGCGAATCTCCGAGCAATTTCTGGAAGAAATTTGGGTACTGATACTACTGACGGTAGAAAACTCTTTATTGCCCTTCGAAAAGCCTTAGTCTGTTTCCCAAGCTTCAAGTGGTTGTACAGGATCATGGCTTTTTCAGGATCGGAGAGTTTCTCGACTTCAATTGTGACTCGACTATCTCTGAATAACTCGAATTTATTTGTATTTAAGCGATTCTGAGCTGCACGGAAGATATAGCTGCGCGAAGTGAAAATCACTCGCGCTCCCTTGTGTATAGCAGCTTTCAACTTAGGGAGCCTTTGATTCCATTCCTGGACTCGGTTAAAGTCGCAATGATTAGATCCAAAAGCATCGTCAACCCAAAAAAATTGTCCTGGATCATCTGGGTTCCATTGCCTATCCAAATCTTCCGGCGAACTTAAAATCAACGTTTGCAGTCCCCACTCATCAGCCGCTGAGAGCGCTAACAAGTTAGCTATCATCGTTTTACCACTTGCTGGTTCACCTATCAGCATTACAAATCCGTAATCCCTGAGAGCGTGTGCACAACGGCGGTATGCCTCTGTGGGGACGAAACATGCAAGATCTGGAGCAATTGAATCGAGAACACTTTTCGCTTGCCGAAATGCCTGATTAGTAATTATTTGGGAAAGGTCACCAAGGCCATATATTCGGGGTACCATGCGCCTAAGGCTTGGGTATAAGGATATGCTGTGGTTTATCCATTCTGCCCCATAAATCTTTGCGAACTTTACACCAGCTTTCCGCATATCCTCTTCCATCACGGCAGCTGTTTCTGCGGAAACTGAACAATTAGTGAATAGAAGGTACACATCGGCTAGCCCTTTACTCACAAGCCGCTCAATCTTAGGAAGTTCATCACTAACAACTCCCTTTGAAAGTTTCATACCTTGTTTGCTAGTGTGTTTACATTGGGTAGTAAAACTATTACTTATGCCATCGCCGAAACCAGTTCCAGACCAAGTGCCATAGAAGGCCCCGTCGCGGCCGCCATCAACGCCGTCAGAGAATACTTGAAATGTTTGCCCAAAGGTCTCTTTCAAGATACATGATACGAGATCCTCGAAAGCCTTCCATCCAAGTTTGTGGAGGTCGAACTGGATTGATTGCATTGATTTTCTTTGGATTTAGGATTGAATTGATACCATTCTAAAGTGCATGTTAGGGATGTCTAGAGATTGCTTACAAGTACCGAGCAAGGTAATTGTGGCTACTGTGTGAGTAACCACATTTCTGACGTAATCCATCCCCGTTAGATTTCTACTACCACAGAAAAATCATATACATGCCGCTTCTCTTATCTTTGGCTCTTAAAGCGCAGATCCTCCGCATATCCATTCGCCTCAGCCCACCCAGAAACAACTCCCAGTAGCTTTTCCATATAACGATCGTGATCGATTTCATTCCCAAAGGAGCAATGCTCATCAGAGTTCAGAAGGGAATCCATGAGCCTCTGAACCCGTTTCGCTAACCCATCATCCAACTTGATCTGCAGGTAAGCATTCAATGGCTTATCCTTGTATGCTTCCCGGTGACCAAGGAAGCGTTCGAAGTCAGGTACACTGACTCGATGGCGGACTGTTAGCCCCGCGTTTCTGGCTTGGCACAATGCTTCATGGATTTTTCGGTTTTCAGTCCACATTCCATTTTTAACTCCATCGGAGCGGTTAGGTGAATCCGAATCATGGACAAGACTGAAGTGGATTTTGAAGTGAGTCAGTACCTTGATTAGCGGTACTAGTATGGCCTTCCCTCTGGCTCGTATGACCGCAATCTGATCCATCAATGCATTATCACGCTCGATGATCGAGGTCATAAATGCTGCATGTTCGGTATCGCCTTCAACGAGAATTGGATGAGAACCGAAGAATACCTCTGAAAAGCTGGGTTCGATATGTTGCAATGCCTGCAAGCGCTGTTTTTCATCCCCCTCAAAAGCTATATGGTCAGAGCGGTAAGTTCTTGGTGTAACTGCTGAATTTTCTTCAGAATTATCGCGTTCAAGCCTCTCAATGGTTGTGTGATCTTCAAATGGATTGATAAAACACGGAGAGTGGGTAGTCATAATCACCTGCCAGTCTGGATTCTTAGCCAACTGATACAGGTGTCTCTGTGCTGCACGAGCAGCCATGGGATGAAGGGCATTCTCGGGTTCATCAATTAACAGTAAATAGCCAGGAAAAGCTGGATCATCAGGGCTATCAGGGATTGGAGCACCACTATCATGGGCATCCAGTTGGGCTCTAACCTGAATAAGCTCATCATTAAGGGCATTCAAATCAGCGTTTTTAGGCGGCTTTTTTAGTTTCTTCTCAAGTTCAGTTACTTCTTTCTCAAGCCGCTTGCGGAATTCAGCACGTACTTCTTTGTCGCGATTAAGTTCATTGTGAACTTGCAACATTGACCAGAATAGTGCGCGGCGAGCGCCTGTGCCCTGCTGGCTAAGAGAGGTATTAGCCCTCCCGTCAGTGATTTTTAAACTGGAGCCATTCTTGATGAGATCCGCAACTTTAGGAGCCAGAGGGGCGGCACCGATGCTCAGACTAACATCCAGCCCCGGAAAAATACCTTTAAATCCTTCGGAAACTCGGCCCGCAATACCATTAAAATGTTCTTGATGCTGTTCACTAAGCAAGTTGATACTTCCGGAAACACTTTCAATCGCTTTTGCTAATGACGATTCGGGATTAAGCCGCGCGTTCTCAAGCTCTTTTTGTAAAGGGGCGAGAGCAAAACTCAAAAGCACATCTTCTGTTTTACCTGCATCATCCAGAGATCCTATACGCAAAGGTCTTGGCAGACGTGAGTTGAAAACTGAATCAGCGCCGCCTGCTTTAGTGTCCTCTGCCCAGTCCCCTTCACCATGTTCTCCAGCGGTAGGATCCCAGGTTGTACGGACTTTCAAAAAATCAGGTGCTTTCCACTGCCAACGGCTTTTAACGACGAGAAAACCGTCTCTTTCTTGCTTCCATTTTGCATCTACATTACCAATACCGTCAGGAATGTGAACTTCGAGCAAAATTTCTGAATGTTCATCCTCTGAGGCATGCTGATGTCGATCGCTGCTGGCATCAAATGCTGTTGGACCCTTA